>UQAX01000025.1 GCA_900539145.1 uncultured Blautia sp. | reverse complement strand
TTGTGTGGGCTATTTTCATTCATTGTTCCAACAAAAGTCGGAATTTCCTATTATATTAAAAAGTAAGAGAAACGTTGATTTCACAGCGTTTCTCTTCTTTTTTGTTTTGTTTCAAAAAGCTTGAACACCTTTGAACACTTTATAGTGTGGTTGCCGTTTCCTATGCCCCATTAAACAACTCAAGGTTGTGAAATTATTCCAACAGGTTTATATGTTTTTTTATAATGTCAACAATAAATTTTATGGATACGAATACTACCTCAGCAATAAGATTTTTATTATTAGGCATTCCATTTTTACTTTTATCAACTACACATTTGAAAAATGATAAATAAGTACAAAGCTTAGTTTATAATAGATAGATGAGTTTACAGCCTTTTTCTTTTTCTTAAAAAGTTGCACAGTTTAAAAATTTTCTTGTATTATATGGATAGATATGTTATATTTGTAGTAGAAAAAAGGGAAAGCCAGAAACACACGGTCTACCCACAAATAGTAAATGCTTTTACCTCAAATGAGGTTTGCCGTCACTATCAGCAGTAGTGGCGGCTATTTTTTCCCCTTGAAGATTGTATAACACAATCCAATAAGGGCAACAATGAATATTCCAATCTGAACCAAGTCCTGATATGTAACATACATTGGCATCGCCCTCCTTTCCTCTTTGGTTTGGAGGGTTTGCCCCTCCTATACAGGAGGGTAGACCGCCTTTATGTGCTCTAGCTTTCCATGAAATCAGTATAACACAGGTCATTTCTGCCTGCAATTACTATCTTTCCCTTATTCTTCCAAAATTCCTCTTACAATAATCGCTCCATGAGACGGCACTTCCAAATGAAGAACTCCGCCTTTACATTCGTGTATCTTCTTCACCAGACTATACCCAAAATCTCCTGTTACCATCAGCTGTTTAAATTTCTGTGTCTTTGTTCTGGAAATTCCCAGCTCCCACACAGAAATCTCCATATTTTTTGTTTCATTGCCATTATTAATCACAACCATGATTTTTTCTTTTTCCGTAAATCTTCCGTAAACAAGCTGCTGATAATCATTGGCAATAAATTTCAAAGAACCTTTTATCAAAGAAGGATTTTCTTTGTGAATTTTTATCATGTCTTTGTGGAACTGAATAAGCTCCTTATCTTCTCTGCCCCAAGGATAAGTACGTCTGTTATCCGGGTCTGTAAAACCACAGACTCCTGCCTCATCGCCATAATAAATAGTAGGAGCACCCGGCCATGTCATCTGCATAACCACCGCTTCCCTGAGAACTGCCTTATTCACATTTCGCTCTGCCGCCTCACTGCCTAATTCTCTTACACGCCCCACTACATGGTTGGTTCTTGTAAGGAAGCGAGAATGGTCATGATTGGAAAGCTCATTCATAGCCGTATATAAGGATGGCGCATAAAAGCTGGCTCCATGATAGTTCATCGCTCCGATAAAACTGTCGCTGTTTCCCAGCATCCCTTCCCTATACTCATCACTGTGCTTTTCCATTCCTGTCAAAAACCATGTGATAGGCTCCATGAAGGCATCGTAATTCATAACCGTATCCCACTGGTCTCCTGTAAGCCACGGTTTTGCATCTCCGTAATGCTCTGCCAAAATAATCGCATTGGGATTTGCCTCTTTTACATTTCTTCTGAAATCTCTCCAGAACTGATGATTGTATTCCTCGCTGTGTCCTAAATCTGCTGCCACATCAAGGCGCCATCCATCCACATTATACGGAGGTGACACCCATTTTCTTGCTATGTGCATAATGTATTCGTAAAGCTTTGGAGACTCCTCATAATTTAACTTCGGAAGTGTATCGTGCCCCCACCAGCCGTCGTATTCATTGCTCTGGGCATCATGAAAACGGAAAAAGCTTCGATACGGGCTGTCTATGGCTACATACGCCCCTTTTTCATATCCATTTTGATTTTCATATATCCGCTCTCTATCCAACCACTTATTAAAAGAACCGCAATGGTTAAACACACCGTCTAAAATAACACGCATACCTCTTTTATGAATTTCTTCCACCAGTCTTGCAAAGAAAGCATTGCTGGCTTCCAGATTTTCCTTTGCAGTAACACGCTGAATATATTTACTTGCATGGGCATTTTCTTTATCCCAGTCCTGTAAGGGCTCACCGCCGTCATTTACGATTTTTCCATAATGGGGATCAATATAATCATAATCCTGAATGTCATATTTATGATTGGAAGGAGATACAAAAATAGGGTTAAAATAAATAACATCAACGCCTAAATCTTGCAGGTAGTCCAACTTATCCATAACTCCCTGCAAATCTCCGCCATAGAAATCTCTCACATCCATGGCTCTTGGCGGACAGTTCCAGTCATCTATTTTCTGTACCTTCTCGTCAATATAACAATACTCGTTGCTTACTACATCATTGGAAGCATCTCCATTGCAAAAACGGTCCACAAAAATCTGGTACATTACCGCTCCCTTTGCCCATTCAGGGGTATGAAAGCCCGGCACTATTCCAAAGGAATAATGCTCGTCAATCTCTTTTGTAATACCCATTTTATTGTAATAGCATTGAATTTTTCCGGAAATAACTTCAAAAAAATAGCGGATGGACTGCGCTCCCAATTTAATATCTGTCCCGTAATAATCAAATCCATCCTTTGTACCTAATAATTTCATTCTCTGGCGAAGATTTCCCGCTACCAGATATACGAAATCCACATTATTGCTTTTTGTTCGAATTCTGATGTTTACTACATCTCCCGGTTCCGGTTCTGCCGGCGTTCTGTAATTTTCTGTCTCATCACTAAAAACTGCACGTTTATTAAAAGCAGGCCGCATATTGGTCACATATTCCTGAATTCTTCTTGTATCTGCCAAGTTTTCGTAATCCATACTGCCATCCTCTCTATATTTATAACGGCTTATATTTGCCGAATTATTGTCTACTATTATTCTATCTTACCCCATAGAGATATACAACTGTTTTTTCTCTATTTTTGTATAGTAAAAACGCCAATCTTTTGATTGGCGTTTTTGGAGAAGGTATTTCTTCTTATGGGGTGTAGCAAAAACTATATAATGTATTGGGGGGTTTTTACAGTTATTATAATATCATGTAGCACACAAAAAGTGTGCACAATCTTCGATTTTTTTTACATACTTTTTTGAGTATTTTTAACATGACTGTTTTCTTTTCCCCCAAAAATCATTCAGTATTCTGCATAATCCCTTATGCAAACAAAGCTTCAAACTCGTTTTGGTTGATTTTTTCTTTCTCAATCAAAAGCTCTGCACATTTATGAAGTACGTCTTCATGCTCCGAAATAATTGTTTTCGCTTTTGCGTAAGCTTCATCGATAATACGTTTTACTTCGCTGTCAATCAGCGCTGCTGTCTGTTCTGCATAATTTCTGGTATGCGCCAAGTCTCTGCCGATAAATACCTCATCGTCATCGCTTCCATAGTTAATCATACCGACTTTGTCAGACATACCGTACTGTGTTACCATAGCCCTTGCTGTCTGTGTTGCCTGCTTAATATCCTGAGATGCTCCGGTTGTTACGTCACCGAAAATCATTTCTTCCGCTACTCTGCCGCCAAGAGAAACTACAATATGCTCCAGCATTTTATTCTTGCTGTTGAACATTTCGTCTTTTCCCGGAAGGGGCATGGTATAACCGGCCGCTCCCATTCCCGTAGGAATAATGGAAATCGTATGCACAGGCTCCATTTCCGGCAGAACGTGGAATAAAATTGCGTGCCCTGCTTCATGGTAAGCGGTAATTTTCTTTTCTTTATCAGAAATCACACGGCTTTTCTTCTCTGCACCAATACCGGTTTTAATAAATGCCTGACGAACGTCTTTCTGATTGATGAAAAATCTGCCGTCCTTTGCTGTCAAAATTGCAGCTTCATTCATTAAATTCTCTAAGTCAGCGCCTGTATAGCCTGCGGTTGTTCTCGCAATTTCCTCTAAATCTACGTCTTCCCCTAAAGGCTTCTTTGCCGCATGAACTTTCAGGATTTCTTCTCTGCCCTTTACGTCAGGTCTTCCCACTCCGACTTTTCTGTCAAAGCGTCCCGGACGCAAAATCGCCGGATCTAAAATATCTACACGGTTTGTAGCGGACATAACAATAATTCCTTCATTGACACCAAATCCGTCCATCTCTACCAGAAGCTGGTTCAAGGTCTGTTCTCTTTCGTCATGACCGCCGCCCATGCCTGTGCCTCTGCGTCTTGCCACAGCATCGATTTCATCGATAAAGATAATACACGGCGCATTTTTCTTTGCTTCCTCAAATAAATCTCTTACACGGGAAGCGCCCACACCTACAAACATTTCAACAAAATCAGAACCTGAAATAGAAAAGAAAGGAACGCCTGCTTCTCCGGCTACTGCCTTTGCCAAAAGGGTTTTACCTGTTCCCGGAGGACCTACAAGAAGCACACCTTTTGGAATTCTGGCGCCCACCTTTACATATTTCTGAGGCTCTTTTAAGAAATCTACGATTTCCTCCAGTTCTTCCTTTTCTTCATGCAAGCCTGCTACATCTTTAAATGTAACTTTTCGGTCTGTGTCCGTAGACATTTTTGCTCTGCTTTTCCCAAAATTCATCATTTTGGCATTGCTGCCTCCTGACATCTGACGGTTCATCATGCTGATTACAAAGAACAGCATAAATCCTGTCAGCAATAAGGGAATGAGTGAGGACATCCATGTATTATCTCTTGGCACTTGCCCAACTCTTACATTGTGGACTCCCCCCTCCATAAGGATATCCTGTACTTCTTCTAAATTAAGAGCATAGAAATGTTCTTCCTTGCCATCTCTTAAACGTATTGTCACCTCACCGGTGGGAACTTCCTCATTGGGCTGAATAAAAGCCTCTGTAATCTGCTCCTCCTTCACTGCCTGCTGAAATTCTTCCATTGTATAGCTGGAATTCTGCGTTGTCTGACGAATAATCACGCTTCCCACGCACAGCACCAGCAGCAGGAGCAACAGTGGTGTTATCCAGTTTCTTGCCTGCTTATTCACGTTGTCGTTTCTCCTTTCCGGTTATGAAAGCTCAACCACACCAATATATGGAAGATTTCTATATTTCTGTGCATAATCCAGTCCGTATCCCACTACAAATTCATCCGGAATATTAAAGCATACATAATCCACATCTACATTTTTCACTCTGCGTTCCGGTTTATCCAGCAGGGTACAAAGACGAAGGCTGTTTGGCTTTCTCTGTTTTAAGATTTCCAGAAGGTGGCTCAAGGTTCTTCCTGAGTCAATAATATCCTCTACAACCAGAACATCTTTTCCTTCTATTGTTTCATCTAAATCCTTTACAATACGAACTACTCCGCTTGAGCTTGTTTCGTCTCCATAGCTTGAAACAGACATAAAATCCATAGTAACCGGAACTGTAATTCTCTTTGCCAGTTCACAGGTAAAGAACACGCCGCCCTTTAACACGCAGATTAAATGTACGGTTTTTCCTTCATAGTCTTTACTGATTTGTTCTCCGATTTCACGAATTTTTTTGCCCACTTCTTCTTCGCTTAATAATACACGAATTTTTTCACTCATTTTCCTCTACTCCTTTTACCTGTACTTTTAATATTTGTTTTGTCTGACTGGTAACTTTATAATTTTCACTGATACGATATCCCACAACCCACAGGATATGTGAGCCATCTGCCAAAAGAGTCAATTTATCTCTCTCCTGTCTTGGGATTTTACAGTCAATCAGATAGTCCTTTAATTTTTTTCGCCCGCCTTTTTGATTTACCACAAGATAATCACCCTGCAAACGGTGACGAACGCTGAGACTACTCCTTATTTTATCATAATCAAACCATTTCGTATATGTTTTTTCCGGAATTTGCTGTTTTTCATACGGGAATACCTCCCATTCCAGAGTATATATTCCATTTTCTTTCTCTTTTTTGCGCTGAATATGAACATCTCCATACACCTGATTGGCTGTCAGCCCCCATGCAAGAGATACCGAAGCTCCTGTCCTCCCCTTAAAAAGACCTCTTACTGCTTCTATATGTGCTGCAGTTATATTCTTTTTCCCCTTTGACGCCCTCTCTAAAACACGCATAATCAAATACGACTGCATAATTTCTTTTTCTGAAAAGCACTCTTTTGCAATGCAGAAGGTATCTTCCGTTTCTTTTACATATCTTCCATAAAGTATATCCGTTTGCTCCTGAAGATATTCTTCTATTTTCCACATATTTTCTGCTGCCCTGCCGATACAGGAAACAGCCTGCGGATTAATTTCCTCCATGACGGGAATAATCTGATGACGGATTTTATTTCTTGTATACTCTGTTTCTTCGTTGGTGCTGTCAGTCACCCATGAAATCCCCTGCCCCTTTAAATATTCCTCAATCTCTGCCCGTTTCACAAACAGCAAAGGGCGAATATAAGAGTCCTTCTCCCCTGACACAGGACGTATTCCCCCAAGTCCGGCTGCACCGCTTCCCCTCATAAGATTGTGCAGCACTGTTTCTGCATTGTCATTTTCGTGATGCGCCAGAGCAATGATTTTCTTTCCCTGCATCTTGATGTTCTTCTTCGCTTTTTCGAAAGCTTCCCTTCGGACATTTCTCCCCGCTTCCTCCAAAGAAAGCTTTTCTTCCTGCGCAAGCTTAGGCACATCATAATGAAAAACCGTAAACAGAACTTCCAGCTTTTGGCACATTTCTTTCGAAAATTTCTCATCACGTACTGCCTCTTCCCCTCTGATGTGATGATTAACATGCACTGCATAGAGCTGAAATTTCTGCTGCTTTTTATATTCCTTTAAAAGCTTCAGCAGACATACCGAGTCTGCACCGCCTGAAAGCCCCACAATTACATGGCTGCCCTCCGGTATCATCTGATATTTTTCTATACAGGAAAATACTTTTTCTTCTGTTCCCATGGTTGTCCTTTAATTCCTCCATAATCCCGCTGCCAGCACAGTCATATCGTCCGTTGCACAATAGCCGCTGTATGTAAGCACTCTTTCCAAAATCCCCCGTCCCAACTCCTGTGCTGCACTGGCATTGGTCTGTAAAATAATCTCTTTCATAATTTCTTCCGCTTGTCCCTCCGGCAAAGCATCCAGCACGCCGTCTGTGACCATAATCAGAAAATCCCCTTCATAAAGCTTTTTGGTAGAAGACTCAAAGTCAGCCTGCTGCACCAATCCAAGTGCAAGGCTGGTGGATGAAATCGCTTCTACCCAGTGGTCTCTCTTTATAAATGTGGTGGCTGCTCCGGCTTTTAAAAAATGGCACATTCCCGAATACAAATCCACCATAGAAATATCCACAGTAGAAAACCGTCCGTTTTTCGTCTTTAGATTTAAAACAGAGTTGACCATTCTGGCTGCTGTTTCCCCTGAAAATCCGGCCTCCACCAGCTGCTCTAAGGTATCTACAATACTCTCGCTTTCCTGACATGCCTCCAGACCTGAGCCCATGCCGTCTGAAAGACACATAAAAAACTGTCCGTTATCCTCTGTGGCACAGGTATAATTATCCCCTGAAATCGTTTCCTTATCCTTGGTGATTTTCACTGCTCCGTAAAGCATTTTAAAGTTCACCTCTTCTGCAAACCCCAAAACAGAGAATTCCCTGTTAATCAATGTTTTCCCCGACTCCTTAGGCGTCATACGGGTTTGGCACATTTTGGAAAGAACCGCTGCCGCTTCCCCTGCCGGCACACAGCCTTTCCCTTTTGTCCGAAGCTCTGCATAATACCGAAGCTTTCCGTCCGGCTGCTCTAAATACCATACATTCCGAACCTGTATGTGTCGTTTTTTCAGCCTTCTGGCAAATTCCTCACGGAATTGAACGTCTGCCTCTACCATGTCGAACAAATCCCGTGACAGTACCTTCATGAGCTCCGCCATCTCCCCCAGCTGCTCCGCTACTGCCACCCGATTTTCCAGAAGCTTATTATTCCATATCAAATTCTGTCGTTCTCTGTCCATCATCTTTTGTAATTCCTGCACCAGCTTTCCCTGACTTATGCAAACCCCTGTCAAATCAGCTTTTGCCTTTCTGAATTTTTCCTCGTCATCTTCCTCCATGATGCGCAGAAGGCTGTAAATCCTCTGATAGGACTGAACGGAATTCTGTTTCCAACACACCTGATTAAAATGACATCTTTTGCACAGCCCTTCCTGTACTTCCTGTATCATCTCGTCAATCTCCGTGCTGGAAAGATAATCCTTCCTGTAAGGCATGCCGTAAAAACTGTTTGCCAGTTTCTGAAAGGATTCTGCGTAGCGCTGCATTTTTTCTTTTTGTGGGTGCTGTTCGTAAGCCAAAGTTGCCGCACTTTTTTTCATCTCTGAAAAAATAGTTTTTGCCATGTCACGTAATATAAGCAGTACGCTGATTACGAGCATGGCAATCATCCATTCCTGCATCTTCTTCCCTCCCTGAATAAGCAACCGCTATCAAAAGAGTATTATAGATGCTTTTTTCTTTAAACTTTGTCAAAAACAGTACCCAAAAACAAAAAACTTTCAGACAAAATTTGCAGTTTATTCCTGTTCCTTAAAGACGATTTCATTATCTTTTACAAGTCCCAGCTTATCTCTTGCTACCTCCTCTGCATATTCGTCTGTTTCCATATATTCTTTCATATCGTCAATTTCTTTTGTGCGCTCTGTTTCTTCTGTCATTTTGTTATCCAGCTCCTCCAATTCCTGCTGGTACTGGGAAAGCTGTTTCTCCACAGAAATGCTTTGCGTCATCATGGCAATAAATAAAATTGCCACTACAAAGGTAATACTAAGCATCGCAATCCTGTTTTGAAGATTTCTTTTTTTTCTTCTCTTCATTTTTACACTCTCTACTATCCCTTACAATTTTCTGTTTACCTACAAAAAGTTTAACTCTATTCCATTGAAATTTCAACCTTTTTCTCCACTTTCTTATAGGCGTCAAAACTTTTTCAATCAACCGCACAGACAGATTAAGAAGCACTTTACCCGGACCTGCATGATAAACCAAAGCGCCTGTTCCTATTGCCAAAAGAGCATAGCTTCGGATAACACCGTCATTTTCCGTGTAAATGACAAAAAACAAGAAAATACCTGTAAAACACCAATAAAAAATGTCCTCTATGCCTATCCAGAAAGAAGTATGTACGATAATTTTTCTGATGATACGAAGCACATCATAACACACAGCTAAAAACACGCCTGCCAGAAAAGTGCGGCAAAAAAAGAGGAGCTCCTGATACATATACTCGCTCATAAGCTATTGAAACAGCCTCTTTAAGACGCCTTCTCCTCCCTTTGCTTTTGTTGTTCCCTGACTGTAAATCAGACTGTCCACCTTGCCCCCTATATCTACCTCCTGCTTTTCCAAATCCAGTCTCGTAACATGGAGTTCTTCTCCTTTTACAAGCAAAATTCCTGCCTCTGTCACAAGACTTATTTCTTTTTCATCAAAGGACTGCACATCTTTTACTCCTGTAATACTGCCTTTCCTGCGGTCTGTAAGCTGAAGCTTGTGAACTGCCTTATGCTGCTTTTCCTCCAAAATGACAATCCCCCACATATCTTCTTTATGAAAGATTATATGGGGAGATAAAAATAATTATTCCATTTCCTTACAGATACTTAAAAAGTTCGCTGGCTGCTTCCTTTTTTACTGTCTCCTGCACATCCAGTACCTCTACACGGACATTTTTACTTCCGAACTGAATTTCCAGAATGTCGCCGGCTTTTACCTGAGCAGAAGCCTTCGCCGGCTTATCGTTAATCAGAACACGTCCTGCATCGCATGCCTCATTGGCTACGGTTCTTCTTTTAATCAGTCTGGACACCTTTAAATATTTGTCTAGTCTCATAGTCTTCTCCTATAATTATAAAAAGATTGTGTAACAACACAATCTCCGCGCACGAGCGGTTCACAAAGTGATAATTTCATTTCCGCGAGCTGTGCATCCTTGCGGAGCATTTTTGTTTCATAGGACGCATTTTCCTATGTAATAATAAAAAGGAGATACCAAAGGCATCTCCCTTCCTATGCTCTTACGCATTTACTAAATCTTTTAAAGCCTTTCCTGCTTTGAATTTTGGAGATTTAGATGCTGCGATTGTCATTGTTTCACCTGTCTGTGGGTTTCTTCCTTCTCTCGCTGCTCTTTCGGAAACTTCGAAAGTACCAAATCCAACTAACTGAACTTTTTCACCTTTCTGCATTTCTTCGGATACAACATCAATAAACGCTTTTAAAGCTAAATCTGCATCTTTTTTAGATAACTGTGTTTTTTCTGCCATAGCAGCAACTAATTCTGTTCTGTTCATGAGTATTTCCTCCTAAATAAATTTAGCACTTAGAAAAAGAATTCTGCTTAGTTCTAAGCGTTCTCTGCACTCTATACGCATACCGCCGTTTGCGGTCTACTGATATTTATACCTTTTTTCCTTGGGTTTGTCAAGCATATTGCCCTTATTTCCGGAGGTTTTACATCATTGCGTCAATGAGCTTTTTCACTTCTGCTCCAAGGGCTGCGGACTTCTCCTCTGCGTCCTGTAAAGAAGCGCCTTTGATACCATAATAAATCTTAATCTTAGGCTCTGTTCCGGACGGTCTTACGCATACCCACGCATCGTCATTTAAGTCATAATACAATACATTGGAATTTGGAAGTCCGGTAGCTGCCACTTCCTTCGTCTCCATATTTACAATGGTATCTGCCTTATAATCTCTTGCAGATAAAACTTTATATGTGCCGATTTGTGTCGGAGGATTTTTTCTCAAGTTTTCAAGGATTGTCTGAATTTTCTCAAGTCCTTCAATACCCTTTAAAGTAATCGACTGGATATCATCCTTGTAATATCCGTATTTTTCATACATTGCTACCATTGCATCCCAAAGAGTCATGCCCTTTGTCTTATAATAAGCCGCTGCTTCGCAAAGCGCCATGGTTGCAACAATGGCATCTTTATCTCTTGCGTGTGTACCAATCAGACAACCGTAGCTTTCCTCAAAGCCAAAGAGATAACTTCCTTTTCCTTTTGTTTCAAAGCCTAAAATCTGCTGTCCGATATACTTAAATCCTGTTAATACTTCAATAAATTCCACACCGTAGTGTTTTGCAATAGCTGCCGCCATATTAGTTGTAACAATGGTAGAAATCACTGCTCCGTCTTCCGGCAGTTTTCCGAAAGCTTCTTTTTTCTGACCTAATTCATAATCTTCCAAAAGACATCCTGACATATTTCCTGTAAGGGTATGATATTCCCCTGTTTTGCTGTCTTTTACACGCACGCCAAGACGGTCTGCATCGGGATCCGTTGCCAGAACCAAATCTGCATCCACTTCTTTTGCCAGCTTTAAGCCCAACTCAAATGCTTCATCTGCTTCAGGATTTGGATAGCTTACTGTGGGGAATTCCCCGTCCGGAAGCTCCTGCTCTTTTACCACATAGACATTTTCAAATCCCAGCTCTTTTAATACACGTCTTGCAGGAATATTTCCTGTTCCGTGAAGGGGGCTGTAAACAATTTTCAATTCTTTTGCCATTTCTTTGATGGCATCTGCATGAATAACCTGACTCTTTAATGCCTCCATATAAGCATCGTCAATTTCTTTTCCGATTACAACGAAAAGACCTGCTGCCTTTGCAGCTTCTTCGTCCATTGTCTTTACTTCACTGTAATGAACAACCTTCTGCACTTCTGCCATAATACCGGAGTCATGAGGCGGTGTAATCTGTGCGCCGTCTTCCCAATATACCTTATATCCGTTGTATTCCGGCGGATTGTGGCTGGCAGTAATATTGATACCTGCAATACATCCCAGCTCTCTTACTGCAAAAGATAATTCCGGTGTCGGTCTTAAAGTCTCAAAAATATAAGCTTTTACCCCGTTTGCAGCCAGACAAAGGGCTGCTTCTTTTGCAAATTCCGGCGACATGCGGCGAGAGTCATAAGCAATAGCCACGCCTTTAGCCTGTCCGTTTACTGCCGCAATATAATTGGCAAGCCCCTGTGTTGTCTTTCTTACTGTATAAATATTCATGCGGTTTGTACCTGCACCGATAATGCCTCTAAGTCCCGCAGTTCCAAACTCTAATTCTTTATAAAAACGCTCCTTCATTTCATTTTCATCTTGCTCAATCGCTTTTAATTCTTTTTTTGTATTCTCATCAAAATATGGACTTGTCATCCATTCTTTATAAAGTTCTTTATAGTCCATTTCTTTACCTCCCTATGCAGTTGTTAGGTGGTATTATACACTATCCGTCTGAAAAGTTCAAACACTGCACAGTACTTCTGCAAAAGTTCTCCATTTTTCATGCTGTGCCGTTAATTTTTCTAATTTTTCCAGATTTTTTTCGGATATCCATGCTTTATTATGTGTATAATAATAATTGGCCAGTTTCCAATATTTCTCGGGATATGCAAAACGAATACTTAAATTTTGAAGTTCTTCCTTTGATAGTGGCTTGATTTCCTGATATTTATTCAGCATATTTTTCCCAATTTCAAAGTCCCAGTCATGTTTTTCTAAAATTTTTCGCATGAATTGGTACAAATCAGCTGTCTGCATATCATAATTCCAACTGTCAAAATTAGTAACAGCAATTTCTTTTCCCATTTTCTGTTCCAGCATCCATACATTATGCTGATTATAATCCCCATGGCAAACTGTTCCGTTTTCTAAGGTCTGTTCTCTTAAACTCTCATATTTAGAACTTTCCAACCTTTTCAGTGCTTCTTCTCCATGCTTTAAATAGCCTTGAATACTGTCCAGAAACTGCAATTCAAAATCATTCTTTTTCCTTTTTACAGAAACAAATTTTCGAATTTTCCGAAGCTCGGCATTGTGGCGCTGAAATTCTCTGTTCAACGGCTCTTTCACGTAATGTTCCTGTATCGGCATTTGCATAACTTTATGTAAAGCTGCCATTGCCGATATACCGGCATAAATATCGCTTTCACTTCTGGTGTCACATTCCCTTCCCTGATACCAGTGCTTCACAATATACGGAACGTTCTCCTTATCCACAGAAATGTAGCTGCCTTCCTGATTTACTAAAATTTCATCAACCAAAATTTCACTGGATTGCGAGATGGAAGAAAGCAACTCTGCCTGATATTCCAGCTTTTTCTTTGTACCACAAAACTCTCTTATCAGAACCATACCTTCCTTTGTATCACAGATCAATGCCCCCCTTCCACGATAAACAGCCGCTGCTTCTAAACCATACTGCTCTAAAACACTAAGACCTTTGTCATACAATGGCTTTTCCCCCTTTTATTACCATATCTTCCTTTCATTGTATGCACAAAAACCCAAGCTTAGAAGTGAGCAAAATTCAGTTGTCCGTAAAGTGTGAAAGCAAATATTCTCTGGTATTTTTTTCAGGATTTTCCAACACCAGCGTTAAACAAGAAGAAAGTAGTTCTCCGATTTTTTTCCCCGGTTCTACTCCCCGTTCAATAAAATCTTTTCCTGATACCGCCAGCATTTTTATGGAAATACATTCATTATCTTCTATGATTTCTTCGTAAAACTGTCTGCTTCTCTCCAAAAACTCTAATTTCTCCTCATTGGGATTTTCCTCTGCCAAAAGCTCTGCTCTGTGAATATGCAACAGTACAGGAAACAGAGATGGAGTGCACTGGCTTAAAACAATTCGCACTGCTTTTTTTGTGCATTCCCAAGGACAGGTATGCCAAAGAACCAGTTCGGACACTTTGTTGATGGTATCGTTGTCAAAACGCAGTCTTCTTAAAATCTTTTTGGCTAAATCCCTGCTTTTTTCCGGTGTTTTTTCCATGTTGGCAAAAAGGACCGCAAGTCGTTCCACCTTATCTGCATTGGTGTGAGCAAAAGCCTTTAAAGTCTTTTCTCCTTTATCCGTTTCCATCATTGCGTCAAATTCAGGCAATACGATTTTGGTAATCCCCATCTCCCATGCAGTTTTTAAATAATGAGGATTTTTTGATACCAAAAGCTTTAAAAGCTCTGTTTGTATACGCTCTGCGCTGATATTTTTCAAAGTAGGCGCAAGGATTTTCGCCGCTTCTTTTGTCTTTTCTTCAATGGAAAATCCAAGCTGTGCGGAAAATCGAACTGCTCTTAAAATGCGGAGGGCATCTTCTGTAAAACGCTCCTGTGGATTTCCCACACACCGCACGATTTTATTCTGCAAATCCTGTCTGCCGCCAAACACATCTACCAGACCGACAGCGTCATTATATGCCATTGCATTGATGGTAAAATCCCTGCGTTTTAAATCTTCTTCCAGATTACCTGTAAAGATAACTTCCTTTGGATGACGGCTATCTTCATATTCACCGTCAATGCGGTAGGTTGTCACTTCAAATCCTTCTTTTTCAATAAGGACCGTTACTGTTCCATGCTGAAGTCCGGTATCTACCGTTCTTTTAAAGATTTCTTTTACTTCTAAAGGCTTTGCAGAGGTGGTAATATCCCAGTCCGCAGGAGAACGAAAAAGGAGGCTGTCACGAACACAGCCTCCTACCGCATAAGCATCGTATCCATGTTCCTGCAAAGTCCTGATAATTGTCTGTACTTTCTTTGGAACTTCGATTTTCATAATTAGTATGCACGCCCCCAATAAACCATTTTCTTAGCCGGTTTGCCGCAAACAACACATTTATCTGAAAGTGTTTCCTGCTCAAATGGCATACATCTGGATGTAGCCTGCACGTCCTCTTTAATCTTGTCTTCACATTCTTTGCAGCCGCACCACATTGCTTTTACAAATCCCGGTTTCTCCTCTACGATAGACTTGAATTCTTCGTAGTCTGTTGCTGTATAAGTATGAGCATCTCTGTGTGCTCTTGCTCTTTCCAGCATTTCTACCTGCATGGTATCTAAGATTTTCTGCACTTCTTCTGCCAGATTATCAAGAGATACTGTGGTTTTTTCTCTTGTATCACGTCTTACTACCACTGCCTGATTTGCTTCCATATCCTTTGGTCCACATTCGATACGAACCGGAATACCTCGCATTTCCTGTTCTGCAAACTTAAATCCCGGACTCTTGTCTGTATCGTCTGTTTTCACACGAATTCCCGCTTCTTTTAACTGTGCCTGCAATTTGTAAGCATTGTCCAGAACGCCTTCTTTTTTCTGCTGAATTGGAATAACCACTGCCTGTACCGGAGCAATTCTAGGAGGCAGAACAAGACCGCTGTTGTCTCCGTGAACCATAATAATCGCACCGATTAAACGTGTTGTCATTCCCCATGATGTCTGATGAACGTACTGCAATTTGTTTTCTTTATCTGTATACTGAATACCAAATGCTTTAGCAAAGCCATCACCAAAGTTGTGGCTTGTTCCTGACTGTAAAGCTTTTCCGTCGTGCATTAAAGCTTCGATTGTATAAGTAGACTCTGCTCCCGCAAATTTTTCTTTGTCTGTTTTCTTTCCTTTTACAACAGGCATTGCCAGAACCTGCTCGCAGAAATCTGCATAGATATTTAACATCTGAATGGTTCTTTCTTCTGCTTCTTCTGCTGTTGCGTGTGCAGTATGGCCTTCCTGCCATAAAAATTCTCGGGAGCGAAGGAACGGTCTTGTTGTCTTTTCCCAACGAACAACAGAACACCACTGATTATATACCTTTGGTAAATCTCTGTGAGACTGAATTTCCTTTGCATAGAAATCACAGAATAAAGTCTCAGAAGTAGGACGCACACAAAGTCTTTCCTGAAGCGGTTCTAATCCTCCGTGTGTTACCCATGCAACTTCAGGAGCAAAACCTTCTACATGGTCTTTTTCCTTCTGAAGAAGACTCTCCGGAATAAACATTGGCAGATATACATTTTCCACACCTGTTTCCTTAAATCTTCTGTCTAATTCATGCTGAATATTTTCCCAGATTGCATAGCCTGCCGGTTTGATAACCATACAGCCTTTTACACTTGTGTAATCAATCAAATCCGCTTTTTTCACTACGTCCGTGTACCATTGTGCAAAATCTTCTTCCATAGAAGTAATCGCTTCTACCAGTTTCTTGTTGTTTGCCATAACTGTTTTCTCCTTTAAATTTTTTTTATTTATTTTTATACTTGCTATTGATATAGAGGTTGTTGCATAAAAAAAGGACATACAACCCCTATCTCCTAGGGACCGATGTCTTCTACCCGGCGGTACCACCCTTATTAGCAGTCCTATCTTATTTCTTTTTATCCGGACTACTCACTTCCTTTGCTTTTTTAACGTCAAAGCACACGTCCTGCTCATCACAGGCAACTCCAAGGCTGGTTCTGCGATTTCCCACGAAAACCTCTCACCATACGGCTTTCTCTCTTTAGAGTTCCATTCGCATACTATTCCTTTTCTTCGTCATTTTACTTTTACTCATTCTATTGGAATTTTTTTCTTTTGTCAAGAGGTTCTGCCGGATTTCCCCGACAGAACTTCTCTTATTTTTATACCTCAATCTCTATCTTTCGCCCTGTTTTATTATACTGATAATAGCGCACCCCTGCCGCATCCAACATTCTTTTTGACGCTTTGACTGCCGCAGAGTCTGCATATTTATCACATTCATAAACAATGGTTTTAATTCCCGCCTGAATAATTGCCTTTGCACATTCATTGCAGGGAAACAGGGACACATATAATTTCGCTCCCTCTAAAGAACCGCCACGATAATTCAATATCGCATTTAACTCACTATGCGTCACATAAAAATATTTTGTATCAAGCTCTTCGCCTTCTCTTGCCCATGGAAATTCATCGTCAGAACATCCCATGGGAAAACCATTATAGCCCATGGACAAAATTTTGTTGTCCTGGCTTACAATGCAGGCTCCCACCTGAGAATTCGGATCTTTGGAGCGCATTCCTGACAGCTTTGCTACTCCCATAAAATATTCATCCCAGGAAATATATCCGTTTCTCTTTCCTGTCATGCTTCTCACCTCTTATTTTGTTCCGAAAATACGGTCTCCGGCATCTCCAAGTCCCGGTACAATATAACCATGATCATTTAAGTGCTCATCTAAAGCTCCAATGTAGATATCCACATCAGGATGTGCTTCCTGTAATGCTTTTACACCTTCCGGCGCTGCAATAATACACATAAAGTGGATATTCTTCACACCTTTTTCTTTTAACATGGTAATTGCTGCTGCTGCAGAACCACCCGTTGCCAACATAGGATCTGTAACAAATACTTCTCTTTCTCCACAGTCAGCAGGAAGTTTACAATAATATTCTACCGGTTTCAAAGTTTCCGGATCTCTGTAAAGACCGATATGACCGATTTTTGCTGCCGGAACCATGGTAAGCATTCCCTCAACCATACCAAGACCTGCTCTTAAAATCGGCACAACTGCCATTTTCTTACCTGCCAGTTCTTTTACCGTTGTCTTTGTAATAGGAGTTTCAATGTCTACATCCACAAGTTTCAAGTTTCTGGTAGCTTCATAAGCCATAAACATTGCAACTTCACTTACTAATTCACGAAATTCCTTTGAGCTTGTCTCTTTTCTGCGGATAATACCGATTTTATGCTGAATTAATGGGTGTTCCATAACCATTGTTTTTGCCATTTTTCTGTTCTCCTCTGTTCTTTGATTATTCGATTATTCCTCAATTAAATCAATACGTTTCTGATGACGCTCTGCATGAGAAAATTCTGTGTTTAAAAATGTATCTACGATTTTTACTGCAAGACCCGGTCCTACGACTCTGCCTCCCAATGCTAAAACATTGGCATCATTATGCTCTCTGGTAGCTTCTGCACAAAAACAATCTGTACAAAGCGCCGCACGAATACCTTTCATTTTATTTGCAGCAATAGAAATTCCAATTCCTGTGCCACAAATCAAGATACCCTTTTCACATTCTCCTGTCTGAATTGCTTTTCCTACCATTCTGGCATAAATCGGATAGTCTACTGCTTCTGTACTGTGGCAGCCAAAATCCTTGTATGGAATATTTTTTTCTTCTAAATATTTAATAATTTCCTGTTTTAATTCATAACCGCCATGGTCACATCCTAATGCTATCATGATTTGCCTCCTTATAAATAAATAATATGATGTCCGGCAGCCTTTAACAGACGGTTCATAATTGCCTGTCCAATCTTTGGCGTATCAAATGCTTCCGAATAAATACAGTCTACATCTTCCTCGTCAAACTCTCTTAAAATCCCGAAAAGATGTCTTGCAATTCCTTCTTCGTCTTCTCTTGTGCCGATACTTTTTACCACATTTGCCTGATATAAGTCTTTCGTTTCATCTGTTGCGATAACTCCTACGCTTTTTCCTTCTTTCCGCAGAGCTTCACAGTTCTGATTAATATATGCAGTTACCTCATTCGTATTCCCCTGCACAATTACCAGTTGTGCCTTGGGGGCATAATGACGATATTTCATTCCCGGCGCTTTTGGTTTTATCTTTTCATCTGAAATTAAAAGTCCCTTATCCATACGAACAGAACCAATCACCGCCTCTATCATAGCCTGATTGATATAACCCGGACGAAGAATAACCGGAATGTCCTCTGTAAAATCCACAATCGTAGACTCTAAACCAATCCCTACATCTCCTCCATCTACAATCATATCAATCCTGCTATTTAAATCCTCTGTAACATGCTCTGCTTTCGTGGGACTTGGTCTTCCTGACGTATTGGCGCTTGGCGCCGCAATATATCCGCCTCCTGCTTTAATCAGAGCTAATGCAACAGGATGATTTGGCATCCTTACCGCCACACTTTCCAAACCTCCTGTGGTCTCATAAGGTACTTCAGAGCTTTTTTGAAAAATCATTGTCAGCGGTCCCGGCCAAAACTTTTCTGCAAGAAGCTTTGCCTTTTCCGGAATTTGTTTGACAATCTTATTCAGGCTTTCCATGTCTGCAATATGTATAATCAAAGGATTGTCAGAAGGCCTTCCCTTCGCTGTATATATTTTCTCTGATGAGCGGGCATTTAATCCATCACCACCCAGACCATATACGGTTTCGGTAGGAAACGCCACCAGTCCGCCGTTTTTCAGAATTTCTCCTGCTTCTTTTATAATCTGTAAATCAGGATATTCTTTTTCTACTTTGACTAATTTTGTATTCACTTTGCCTTCTTCCCTTTCATTTCTAATTTACATACGTTCTTATCATACCACATTCGTCTTATTTATTTCTACTGTTTTTAGAAATTTTAAAATCCCATCACAAATGGCCTCTGCACATTTCTTTTGATATTCCTTCGTCTGCAAAAGCTCTGCCTCTTTTTTGTTTGTAAGAAATCCTGTCTCTACAATATTTAATACGCCTTCACTGCGTTTTAAAAGATAATAAGT
This sequence comes from uncultured Blautia sp., assembly GCA_900539145.1. Classification (GTDB taxonomy): domain Bacteria; phylum Bacillota; class Clostridia; order Lachnospirales; family Lachnospiraceae; genus Blautia. Next base: position 19,085 of record UQAX01000025.1, on the reverse strand, counting down.
GCTATTTGCTTTTTCTGTTCGAGGCTTCTCCACCTGAAGTTGGGCGTTTAGCTCTTCCTGTATACACTTGGCAAGATTTGCTCCTTCCAAAGAGTCCTTATAATAAAACACCTGAGGTCCGCACACTGCTTCATCCTGATAACTATTCTGATGAATGCTCACGGTCAGCAATGGCTTTTCCTCTTTTATCATGGCACATCTTTTCTGCATATCCTGCACCTTTTTATTCTTACTTTCCGCATCATATAAACCATTATCATCTTTTCTGATAAGAACCGCTTTGTATCCGTTTTTTTCAAGTATTTTGGCAATCTCTTTTGCAATTTTTAAATTGATATCTTTTTCTTTTACGCCCCCAATTCCCACCACACCGGGATCAATTCCACCGTGTCCGCTGTCAATCAGAATAAGCCCCTTTTCTCCTGTTATGTTTTTTCCCGCCAGCATTGCTCCTTCTCTTGACAAAAGATAAACTGCACACAGCATACAGATTGTCATTGCTCCTTTTATCCATTTCTTTTTCATATACATCACCTTTTTTGCCATTTGGTTCAATATATGCAAAAAGGATAAAAAGCATACTCTCTCTTATTTGGAAAAAGGACTGTCACTTTTCGCATCACCCAGAAATATTCACAAATTTTCTCCACGTGTGCCTCATGTGACAGTCCCTTCATACATATCTTCTTTTATTCTTTGAGGAAATCTTCCAATTCTTCTTCCATCATTGCTTCGTCTTCTTCGCTTAAAAGCTTTGATATCTGCATTGCAAGTTTACTATCTTCGTCTTCCTCTGTATCCTCTTCATCAAATTCTTCTAAATCTGAAATATCATCTACTGCATCCAGAATATCTAATTCCTGTGTATCCCCTAAATGAATTTCTTCTCCGTTATGTTCCTCTAAGATTTCATCAGAAGAAATATCATCTAATTTTTGAATTTCCAAATCTACCACATCTTCAATATCATTTAAAGACGTTGGCATGCTGTTAATAATCTGGTGTACCTCTTTATAGGAGGACATAAATCTTTTTTGCGCCTGATTGATAAGCTCCACAATACCATTCATTTCTTCCTGAACAGCCAGATATTTCTTTTTCCCTTCTAAAAGTTTATCGTCAATTTCTGACTGAACAGACTCAACTCGGCGTTTTGCCTCTGCTTCTGCTTCCTCAATCATTTTACTGCATTTTTCCTCTGCTTCTTTCTGCATACTGTCAGATTTTAGCTGTGCTTCAAAAACCAGTTTTCCAATGCTTTCATAATTATCAATATACTTCTGATATTTTTCTTTAATGTCTTCTTCCATACGTGCCTGATACGCATCTTTTAATTCAATACGTTTCTGAAGTTCGGCAATTCTCTCATCTCGCTCCGCAAGCTGCTTTCTATAATTCACCTGCACCTCTGCCATTTCATCTTTCATTTTTTGAATTAATTCCTGCACTTCTTCCTTATCGTATCCGCCCATCAGGGTTGTTTTAAACATTTCATGTTCTCCCATAATACTCCACCTCTATCTTTTCTTATTGTAAATATTGACTGATTACACTCCAGACATCTGCCCTTTCAAATCCCAGCTTCCATGAAGCCACACCTGCAAGTCCGTATTGCTCAATCAGTTTCATCTTTTCTTCGATTGATTGCTCATCTTCTATCCATATTTTCTGTGTACCACTATCGGTAAGCAGTTCCCCATAGTTCTGAGCCGTTTCTTTCTCCCAGTATACTTCTATACCATTTTCCTGCACATATTGGATCGCCTGATCCATAGTCATTACTTCACTGGAAAGCGTTCCGTTATTAGACTCTGTCCAAAGTCTGGTATAGAAAGGTATTCCGTTAATTACTTTTTCCTTGGGTACTTCCTGTAAAGTCTTCTCAATACCTTCTTTTACAAAAGGTAAGGATGCAACAGAACCCGCTTCTTCTGAACCCGTAGTATGTTCATCATATCCCATAATAATTACATAATCTGCTACAATTCCCTGTTCCTTTCTATTATAAAAGCCTGTAAACTGAGGAACCGGATTATCCACAGATAACACCAGATTATTGGCTCTGCATACTACGGAAAGCTCTCTTACAAACTGAATAAAATGCGGCGCTTCTTCTTCCGTAAGAGCTTCAAAATCCACATTGATACCATCAAGTCCTACTCTTTTGGCTTCTTCTAAAAGCTTCTGAATAATATGCTCTCTGGAGCTTCTGGTCGATAACGTTTCTAATGTGCTTACATCCGAATTAAAATTATCAATCAATCCCCAGACTTCCATCCCTCTGTTATGTGCTTCATTGACATAATCGGCACTTGCTAAAGAAGATATGGTTCCTTCATTAGCTGTAATCGAAAACCATGTAGGTGAAATTACATTTACCCCAGTCATGTTTTGAATAGTTTCTCCAAGGGCCGCATTTGCTTCCTCAGAAGTAACCTGATGCCATGCCAGATTTATCTTATGGTCTCTTGTGAGACTGCTGTAATCCTCTTTATACTCTCCGGTATAAGATAATTCTGTATTTTGTGGTTTCCCTAAATTTTTCTTTTCTACATATCCGTCAATTCCATCCGAAGTCATAACTCTGGACCAGTTTTCCATTTCTTCCAGCAATACCAAAGTATCACCTTTTTTCACTTCAGAAAGAATTGGGCTTTTAATACCTCCCTGATATCTGACCTCCGTGTCTTTTGAAACAGATACAGTATTGATTTCTTCCCATTTATAGGACAACACAATCCTGTTAGGCTCATTATATACTTCTCCCTGAATTGGCATATATTGCTCCGCAAAATCAAGAGCTATATAAAATTCTTCGCCGATTTCCTTCACAATAACGTAATCCTGCTGTTTTGACTGACCGGCGATTGTATATGCAGTATCTTCCGGTTTTATTTCCAAAGTATCTGTCGTTGTTGTATACAGCATCCTTTGACTCTCTTTATCCCAATAAAACCGTCCTCCTAGCTCTTTTGTTATAACACTGTAAGGTAAATAAGCTTCTCCGTCTACTATTTTTCCCTTTGCTTCGCTTATCGTATCCTGCAAAATCAAAGCAGCTTCATCTTCATTTGTATGATAATAATCTGCTAAATCCATCCTTGCGTCTGATGGTGTATATTTTTTTATGAAACCTGTTACAATACCCGCAATAGCAACGAGTACAATTAGAAACATTGCAACCAATATAGGGACTAATTGATTTCTGCGCCGTCTTCTCCTCCTTCGTTTCGCCATTTTCTAACTCCTTTTATTTTCGTTGGTTTATGTGTACGGCAAGGCGATTTATTGGCTTGATTTACACGTATGTGTAAATACTTATACCACATCGACTGCCGTCTCCGTGAGCTTTTTGCCTTATAGAGCCCTTTGCGTACACGCAAGGCTCTGCAAGACTCATTATACCACGTACGCAGAAAAGGAAGCACCCGATAGGGTATTTACTTTTCAAGCCGTGGCTTGCTTGGGTATAATCTGCCGTCTATACGGCAGAAAGCCGATAAAATCGGCTTAGATTGCACTCTGTGCAATCATTATACCATATTTTTTCCCTTCGTCACCAATTTCTTCAGGATTTCATGTTTTTTTCAGATTTTATCTTTTCTTTATATATTGATTGTTATTCTTCTTCTCTTACTAAATCAAAGGATAATCCCTTCAATTTTCCTGTATCGTCCTGTATGTAATCTCTCATATAGACACCTTCTTCTGCAATTCTATATGCTTTCTCTATGCGCTTTGGTGTACTCTTCTTTCCATTCAGATAAAGAGGAATTCCCATTTCACGGTAAACCTCCAGTTCTTGATGGAGTACATTTGCTTCTCTCTTATTCATGCTTCCTCCTGCAGGATTTATTTCGTGATATATTATTACCCTGCTTCTTTCACAACACAAACACACATATTCAGATACAAAAGAATAGAGAAGCTTCCTAAATTTTCTTATTTCTTTTAATCATGGATTTTCTGTTCATACAGAATGTATCGAACGATTACAGCAGAAAGCCGTATAATGAATTTTAGAAAATATTGAAATCTAAACTGATTTTGAAGCTGTTCCTCCTCTCTCTTTTTGTAATAAGGAAAGCTTCTCTATCTGAATTTGATTATAACATTCTCACTGTCTGAATTCAAGTAGGAAAAATTACTAAAAATAGGGAGATGCTGCTTTAAGTCCATATTCCTACTTAATGCAACAGCTTCCTGAAAAATAAGTTTCTGTTACTTCTCCTTCTCACTTACCACTTTTCCATTCTCAATAGTAATAATTTTATCGCTAAACTCGAAAACATATTGGTATGGTTCTTCCATATTCAATTCTCCTTCCCAGCTTGATGTGGAAGTCTCTGAATTTCCTACTTTTCTTTTTCCCAAAACTTTTAAATAAGATTTATGTTCATTTGAATATCCTGTAAAGCACAATTCATATCCTTTTTGTGATTGCATTTCCACATATACTTTATTCCCCTGCACCTCGCATCTAAGTTCTACATCTTTATACTTTGCTATACCATACGTAAAGGAAAAAAACAAAAACACTGCCGCAAATACTGCCAGTGCAGTTCCAATGACCGCTGCCAGAAGTTTTTTTCTGCCTCTTTTTTTGATTTTTTTTATTACTTTTACATCCCGCAGTTCTTCTTTTGGTATTTTTGAAATATCCTCTATTTCCCCTGTCATTTCCTGATAATATCTGTAACACTCTTTACAGCTTTTCAAATGTTTTTCTATTTCTTTATTACTGTCCTCACTTGTCAGCTTATCAATATATAATGGTAATAAATCACGAACAACTTCACATTTCATGATGACTCTCCTTTCTGACCCTTTGCTTTCCTCTATAAAAGGTAACTCTCGCCCAGTTTTCGTCTTTCCCCATAATTTCTCCGATTTCTTTAAAAGTAAAATTTCCGTTCAGCCGCAAGTACATAACTTCTCTTAGCGGTTCTTCAAAGGTATGAAGTATTTTATAAATTTCCAATACTTCTTCCTTTTCAAAAACAGCGCTTTCAAATTCTGTTTTTGTTTCATCCTTTTGCTGTGATAAATCTAGTGCATTTTCCCTTCCCCGTTTTTTCAGCTCCTGATACCACAAATGTTTTGCAATGGAACATAACCATACATAAAACTTACAATCTCCACGAAACTTATCAATAGATTTCATAGCTTGAAAAAAAGTTTCCTGTGTTAATTCCTCCGCTAAATATGTATCGTGACAAAGGCTGAACAAAAATTTATAGACCTGTGGCATATATTTTCTGTAAATCTGCTCTATTTCTTCCATTTTCCGCCTTCTTCACATATATGTGTTTTTTATCAAGAATTCGTTACCAAAATAAGAGAGTTATTTATTTTTGCACCTCAAGTTCTTCTACTCCTCACCTTCCAATTTTTTCTGATTATTTTTTACCTGGCGATTAAAATTCTTTGTTTTATACCCATAAATCACAGCTAAATCTGTATCTGGCATTACTATTATTATATACAATGGAGATTTTAAAATCCAAAACAACCTGTTATAATAATTCTAAAACAACAACCCAAAGGACTGACTTTTAACATGTATTATCAAATAGCAATTTGCGATGACAGCAAAATAGATACCCAATACATCACAAATTTTGTAAAATGTTGGGCGCAGGAAGCGAATATTTCTGTACACATTGACACATTTCCCTCCGCAGAGGCATTTCTGTTTCATTATGAAGAAAAGAAGGATTACGATATTCTGCTTTTAGATGTTGAAATGGGAGCTATGGACGGTGTCACACTAGCCAAAACCCTCAGAAAAGAAAACGATACCATCCAGATTGTTTTCCTTACGGGCTATTCTGACTATATTTCCGAAGGCTATGAAGTTGCCGCCCTTCATTATCTCCTAAAACCGGTGCAAAAAGAAAAACTGTTTTCTGTACTTTATCGTGCTCTTGATAAGGTAAAAAAGAATGAAAAAATCCTAAATTTAGAAACCGGAAGTGAGATGATACGAATTCCCATTTACGAAATCCGTTATGCCAATGTAACAGGAAATTATGTAACCATTCATGCAAAAAAAGATTACACATTAAAAATGACTTTAGGTAACTTGGAAAAACTTCTTGACGAACGTTTTTATCGTGCAGGGCGTTCTGTAATCGTGAATACAACCCATATCCGGCGGGTAACAAAAGCAGAAATTAAGCTCAGCGACGGAACTGCTGTCCCTCTCCCAAGAGGGGCTTACGAAGGTGTAAATCGAGCAATTATTAACATGAGGTAAAACAAAATATGAAACTTTTTTCAAAAAGAATGGATAAAGAACTGGCAATCTATCAGCAAGAACTTATAGAAACTCACTATCAGGAAGTGGACAATATGTACCGGCAAATACGAGGCTGGCGGCATGATTATCGCAATCATATTCAAACCATGAAAGCCTATGCTGCCACTGAAAATTGGGAAGCGCTCAGCCATTATCTGGACTTATTAGACGAAGATTTAACAACGGTAGATACCGTAATGAAAACAGGAAATCCCATGACAGATGCCATCCTGAATTCCAAAATTTCTCTTGCAAAATCGAAAAATATTCAGGTAATTGCAGACGCCCATATTCCTGTAAAATTAACATCTTCAGAAATTGATTTATGCTGTATCATCGGAAATCTTTTTGACAATGCCATTGATGCCAGTCTGAAGCTTCCTGAAGAACAACGTCTCATTCGCATCTATATGGATATGAAAAATACGCAGCTTTATATTTCTTTTACAAACTTTACTGCCGAAAAAAAGATGAAAAAAGAGGGTAATCTCTTTCGCAGTACAAAAGGAGCCGGACATGGCTTTGGTCTGGCACGAATTGACGCCATTGTTGAACGTCAGGAGGGCTACATCAGCAGAAACAGTGAAGACGGAGCTTTTACCACAGAAATTTTACTGCCTCAGCTATAATTTTTTACAATTCATCACCGTCACAAAGCAATTCGTCCCCCAAATATATGGCGGGCGAATTTTTATGCTAAAGTAACCTTGGAGGTGAAATACAAATGGAAGAACAACAAAAACCAAAATATAATATGTGGCAAAATACCGGATTTATGGTGAAAAATGCTTGGAAAAACTGCAAAAGCGTTTTGTTTTTATGTGTCGCTCTTGCAGTTACAACTGCTGCAAAATCGGCCGCAGAGCTTTTTCTTGCTCCTACAATTTTGGAAAAAGTAGAAACAACTGCCCCGCTTTCAGAATTGCTTTTTACCATTGCCGTATTTAGCTGTGGATTGCTTTTTCTATCCGGATTAAAACAATATATTGATACCAATACACAGTTTGGACGTATTTCCGTCCGCACATCTATTCTGGTACAAATTTCCGACAAAATAGCCAAAACTTCCTATCCAAATCTGATGGATGCAAAGTTTAACGATATGGAAAGCAAGGCTTCCAATGCCTGTTCCAGCAACGTAGAAGCAACAGAATATGTCTGGACGATCTGGACTTCTATCCTTACAAATGTTCTGGGATTTACCATCTATCTGGCGCTTTTGTCTCATCTTAATCCCCTGCTGGTCTGTATCGCAATTTTCACTACGCTTCTGGGCTATCTGATAAATAAAAGAACGAGCAGATGGGGATATGAACATCGGGAAGAAGGAGAATACGCAAAGCAGCTTGATTATCTTCATGATGTTGCCACAAAGCGTTCTTATGCAAAAGACATCCGTATCTTTGGTCTGGATACATGGATAAACGATGTGTGGACAAGTATTTTAAGGCTATATCAGGGATTTCTCCGCAAACGTGAGTCTGTGTATATCTGGGCAGACATTGCTGATTTGCTCCTGACGCTTATGCGAAACGGAGCCGCTTATGCTTACCTGTTATGGCTTACCTTGACACAGGGACTAAACGCTTCAGAATTTCTGCTTTATTTCACAGCAATAAGCGGTTTTACCCAATGGATAGGCGGAATTTTAGAAATGTTTGCACAGTTACACAAATGCAGCCTTGATTTATCCATTGTAAGGGAATTTTTAGAATATCCGGAGCCCTTCCTTTTTGAAGAAGGAAAACCTGTTTCCAAAGACGATTTTTCTACTTACGAGCTGCGCTTGAAAAACGTATCTTTCCGCTATCCTGAGGCGAAACAGGACACTATTCACTGTCTCAATCTTACGATACATGCCGGAGAAAAGCTTGCAGTGGTAGGTTTAAACGGCGCCGGAAAAACTACGCTGGTGAAACTGATTTGTGGATTTTTAGATCCCACAGAAGGAGAAATTCTACTGAATGGAAAGGATATTCGACAATACAATCGACAAAATTATTATACCTTATTTTCCGCTGTATTTCAGGATTTTTCTGTATTAGAGGCAAATGTTGCCGAAAATATTGCCCAGCACACAACACATATTGATGAGAAAAAAGTTTGGAATTGTTTAAAACAGGCAGGACTTTTTGAAAAGATTTCTTCTTTGCCTGAAAATATAAATACCATTATCGGAAGACAGGTTTATGATAACGGCATTGAGCTTTCCGGAGGGCAGATACAACGCTTAATGCTGGCAAGAGCGCTTTATAAAAATGCTCCTGTTCTCATCTTAGACGAGCCTACTGCTGCTCTTGATCCTATTGCCGAGAATGATATTTATCTCAAATATAATGAAATGACTGCCCATAAAACATCTGTTTTTATTTCTCACCGCCTTGCCTCTACCCGCTTTTGTCACCGCATTCTGTTTCTGGAAAAAGGCCGTATTGCAGAGCAGGGAACGCATGAAGAATTAATTGTATTACAGGGCAAATATGCCAAACTTTTTGATATACAAAGCCAATATTATAAGGAGGGAGGAATTCAAAGTGACCGATGAAAAAACAACTATACAATCTGCTTGGAAAATGAATATAAGGGCTTGGAAAATCTGGTGGAAGCTCTGTCCCAGCTTCTTTTTTTCAGCAGGCATTTCCTCTATGGTAAAAGCATTAACTCCTTATGTAACCATTTTTCTGTCCGCTCAAATCATCAATGAGCTTTCCGGAAATCGGAATGTGGAAGTCCTTACAAAATGGGTAATTCTGACTCTGACCTGTACCTCACTCTGCGCTCTGTTAAACAGCATTTTAAAGCATTGGCTCAATTATGAAAAAAGCTCTGCTCAGTCCATTGACCGACAGGTTTACATGAAAAAAATGCTGGATTTAGATTATGAGGACATAGAACGGCAGCCGATTTTTGATTTATATTCTCAGATTATTCAGACGAAATATTGGTCCGGATGGGGAATTTATAAAACCCTTCTTTTTTTCGAAGAACTGGTTACTGCATTTTTCCAAATCCTTGGAGGAATTAGCCTGTCTGTCAGTTTATTTGCAGCCAAAGTCCCCAAAGGAAGTGAACTGGAGCCCATCAATCATCCGCTTTTTGCTGTGGGAATTCTCATGCTTTTACTGCTTATTGCAGTTCTTTCCCCTATGTGCAAAACCATGGGAGACAAATATATGACCAATTATGCCAAGGAGGCACGTCTTGGCAATCGCTTTTTCTATTTCTTTGGTTTTATGAGTCATGATAAAAAAAGAGCGGCAGACCTTCGTATGTATCAGCAGCAGGAAAATATCTGTCATCCTCAAATGGCAGAATGTACCATGTTCAGCGCACATTCCGATATCGCAAAATCTGCCATGGGACCTATGGGACTTTTGCACGCACTTTCACAAGGTATGTCTGTTATTTTAACCGGAGTTGTATATTTGTACGTATGTTTAAAAGCATGGGCAGGCGCTTTCGGAGTAGGCTCTGTCACACAATATATCGGAGCAATTACTCAGCTTTTTGGCGGCGTTTCTGCCTTCCTTACCACAGTAGGCGCTATGCAAAGCAACGGTGAATTTTTAGTCTCCTGTTTTCATTTTCTGGATATTCCAAATCGCATGTATCAAGGCAGTCTTACCACGGAAAAACGGTCGGACAGAAAATATGAAGTGGAATTTCGAGATGTTTCCTTTCGCTATCCCGATACAGAACAATGGGCTTTGCGGCACATTAATTTAAAGTTCCAAATAGGCAAACGCCTTGCCGTAGTAGGTATGAACGGCAGTGGAAAAACTACGTTTATTAAACTTTTGTGCCGCCTGTATGATCCCACAGAAGGACAGATTTTCTTAAATGGAATTGACATTCGAAAGTATAAATATGACGATTATATCAACATTTTTTCCGTTGTTTTTCAAGATTTTCAGCTATTGTCGCTGCCTCTGGGAGAAAATGTTGCCGGCGCTGCACGCTATGACTCTGAACTGGCAAAATCCTGCTTAAAAAATGCCGGATTTGAAACACGCTTTCAGTCCATGCCTAAAGGCTTAGACACTTATCTTTATAAAGATTTGGATGAAAACGGTATTCAGATATCCGGAGGAGAAGCCCAGAAAATTGCCATTGCAAGAGCACTCTACAAAGATGCTCCGTTCATTATTTTAGATGAACCGACTGCTGCTTTAGATCCTGTTGCAGAGGCAGAAATTTACAGTAAATTTAATGACATTGTAACGGATAAAACAACCGTTTATATTTCCCATCGTTTATCATCCTGTAAATTTTGTGATGAAATTGCCGTATTTCATGAGGGAAATGTAGTTCAGAAAGGAACACATGAGGAATTGATTAGCGACAAGAGCGGGAAATATTATGAGCTTTGGAACGCACAGGCACAGTATTATAATGAATAGTTTTCTATAAGTTACAGAACCTGTTACTCAATTTTACTTTGTGTAACAGGCTCTACTTATTGATTTTTCTATCTATCCTTTTATTCTATTTTGCTCAGAAGTACAATACTTTCAACGGTACTTTCGTTGTCCCAACAAAGTTCCTGTGTCTCCCTGTCTCCAAAATACACCGGAAAACGGAACTTTATGTGCTTCAGGAATCTGCCATCTGGCTGCTCCTGCTCATAAATATCCACCTGTTCCACAAAGCTGTTAAGAAATTCTTTCTTCTCCAGGTCGGTGAACTTATCATATAGTTTATCAAAATATAAAAGAAATTGATAGACGTTTTCTTCTGATATTTTCTGTTGCCGGATATTCAGCAGGCGATTCTTAACTTCTTCTATACTGTTCTCCACGCCTTCAATTTCATCATACAGATGGTATAACCTTGTCTCCATATCCTGATATTTCTTCTCATAAAATTTATCCATGATATCCAGGCTATCCATCTGCTGTCCAAGTCTTCCTTTTGCTCCGGTCAGCTGCCTGTGCTGTTTTTCCAGTCTTTCAATCTCTTTTTCTATTTCTTCTGTATCTATTCTTGAACCGATTTTATTCAGAATTGCTTCTTCAAATTTAGGATTCTTCACCAGCTTCCGAATAACTTCTTCCACTGCATTGTTAATCTTCTCCTCACTCCATTGTTTACGATATCCACATTTATGACCATCTACCAGGCGACGATGTTTGCAGGCATAATAGAAATAATCCTTATATAAAGTTCCGTCTTTCTTTTTCTTTCGGTTCACGTTTCCATACATACCACTTCCACATAATGGGCATCTCAATATTCCGGATAAAATATGCTCATGATCGAGACTATGTGTCTTTTCATATTTCACACCTGTTTTTTCCCGTTTTTGATGTGCCAGCTCCCAGTCTGTTTCTGAAACAATCCCTTCATGGATACCATCGTGCAGCATATAATTTTCCTGCTTTACAATGCGGTATTCATTTCTTGTACCAGAAACTTTCTCGTTTTTCCTTCGTCCATAAGCCAGCTTTCCACAGTATACCGGATTATCCAGAACGCCCTTTATAAATGAAGCGGCAAATGCGTCCAGTGTATTATTCTGTCGTTTTTTCTTTTTGTATCCATGCTGGTTCAGCCATGCAGCAATCGCAGAGATTCCCATATTGGTATGAATAAATTTGTCATAGATCAGACGAATAATCTCTGCTTCGTCCTCTGCAATCTGCAATTCTCCATTTACTAATTCATAACCATACGGAGCAAATCCACCATTCCATTTTCCTTCCCTGGCTTTCTGCTTACGTCCTTCCATTGTCTGAACAAGGATATTCTCTCGTTCGATCTCTGCCACCGCAGACAGAACAGAAATCATCAGCTTTCCACTATCTTTTGAGCTGTCAATTCCATCTTCTACACAGATCAGATTCACTCCAAAATCCTGCATCCTCTGCAAAGAATTTAAAACATCTGCCGCATTACGACCAAATCTGGAAAGCTTGAACACCAGTACAAACTGCACCTCATCTGTTCCATTCTCAATATTATCCAACATTCTCTGAAATTCCGGTCTGCCCTCTACGCTTTTTCCAGACTTACCTTCATCGGAATACTCATTTACGATTTCCATGTTCTGAAATTCCGCATATCTCTTGAGTTTTTCTTTCTGAGCATCCAGACTGTAGCCATCTACCTGCATGGTTGTGGATACTCTGGTATAGATATCACATTTTATCTTTTTATTCACTTTTCCTCCTCTCCTCAGAACATCCCAAAGCAATTTCCAACAATTCCGTTGCAACTTGTGAATTTCTGATACGCATTAAGTTATCCCAGACATCAGCTTTTCCAAGTAGATTCATCCCGCCATGCCATACTATTTCATCATCAATAACGGCAAAACATTCTTCTACTTCTGTTCTTGTTATCACATTTATTCCTACCAATTGCATTGCTCTGATTAATTCATAGCATACATCTGACTTTCCGTAAGTAATATCTTCCGGATCTGTTGTAATAACTGTGACCTTTACCCCTACTTCCTGTCTCTTCTTGACTAGTAATAAAAATCTGTCAATTTTATCCTGTCTGATATCCGGACTGGAAATTACCACCATTTTTTCTGACTCTACAATATCTTGCTCGAATTTTTCGGTATAATTTACAGAATCAAATATTGCATTTATTATTTGTTTAGGTTGCAACTCTTGCGTCCAGATTGAAAATCCTGTCTTCCTGTACGTTCTCAATCTTTTTGCATACATTTTATCAAAATAACGCACATGAGAATCAATATAATCATACACATAAACGGCTTCTTTTCCGACATAATCTCTGTTTAATCTACCTACATACTGTTCCAGGCGTCCTTCAAAAGATACAGGTGCTGCAAGCATTAATACATCCAGTCTTGGGAAATCAAACCCTTCTCCTATTTTCTGACCAGTTGCCACCAAAATAAGCGATTCATTTTCAGGTATCTGCTTTAATTTTACTCTTATTTCAGCATTTTCCTTATCCGAATTATCCCCATACAGAAGGAATACATGATCTGCTTTTTCCTTTAAGGCATCATGTAAAAATTTTGCATGTTCCTTAAATCTTGTCAAAATTACAGGAGTTTGTTTTCTTGCAACACAAGTTATAACATCATCTATGATCATTTCATTGCGCACCTTACTGGTACTAATCAAATTATATGCTTTATTAATATTATCCTTGCTTTCTGCAGTATCAACTACTCTTGTGTATCTTGGGACAAAATAATGTCCAATCCCCTGTTCCTTAGCCCTCTCCAATGCAGTAAATCTATGTCTCAAAGGTCCTAACAGCATATAGATGATCCGATCAAGACTGTCACCACGTTTAGGTGTAGCAGAAACACCATATACGTATTTTGCATTTATTTTCTGCAATAATTCCATAGATGTGTTAGAAGCTGCGTGATGACATTCATCCATAATTACCATTCCGTAAGAATTAATCCGTTCATTAAATTTTCCTCTGCTGTACATTGAACCAACCATTGCAACATCTATAATCCCTGTCAATGTATTTTTATTTCCGTGCAAAACGCCTATCACACTATTTCTTTTTTTCTTTCTTCCTGTTTTTGTTTCATATTCCGGTGGTTCTTCTCTTATCTCTAAGAAATGATTCAATTCATCAACCCACTGATTAAGCAAATCTTTACTTTGCAGCAAAATGAGCGTATTTACTTTTCGCTCTGCAATAAGGTAACTACATACTACAGTCTTTCCAAATGCAGTTGCCGCACTCAAAACCCCATCTGAATGTGATAATAATTTTTCTGCTGCTAATTCCTGTTGCATTCGCAAATCACCTTTAAAAGATACTCTGATAGGTTGTCCTGTTTCTCTTTGATCTGAAACATCAACTGAAATGCCTGCTTTTTCACATTCCTGTATAATATTTTCCCGCAGTCCTCTCGGAATCTGTATATATCCATCTATATCCTTACCTAAATATACAGCACTGAAATTATAATAATTAGAATATCCCAGCCTTTTATTTTTGTAAAATTCCGGATTATCAAATGCCGCCAAACTACGGACCTGATTTTGTATTCTTGGCATAAGATTCAGAGTATCAATATAAACTCCATTGCCCAATACCATATGAAGCTTGCCCACAACATCTGACTTACAAAACTCACATTTCTTCTTCCATGGTTTCGGTCTGACATTCTTCTCAATATTAGTAAGCGTTCCTCTGACTTCTGCTAATTCTCCCTGCCATTTTGCCATGCATTGTTCAACATCTTCTATTCCCAGCTTTTTTGTTTTATTGAAAAGAGCATCCCATTGATCAGGATATGCATTCCAATTTTCATCTACAAAAGCACTATTTCCATTTTTAAGTGCCTGCCCCTGTAATGGCAATGCAATCAAATTACCTATGCTGCTTGCCACATCCTGCGAAGGATACATTCTATCATAATAATGAAAAGATTTCAGATTGATGGAAGTTGAACCCTTGTCTAACAGGAGAAATCCAAAATTCCTTGCTGTTGCCGCAGGTATTGCCTTTTTAAAGAAAATCCATACATGGGCACCTTTTCCAGATCGAGATCTCTCAACTAAAGGTCTGATACCATTAAGCTCACACATTTTTCTAAGCGCATCCACTTCTTTATGCCACTCATTATCCGTATTTGCAAAGTCCGTAACCTCTGCTCCTTTTTCGTGATTATCAAAATCAAATACAATAAATCTGCATGTTCCATTTGGCAGTAAAGGATATACACCTATTACATCTGATCCATCTTCTTTTGTGCCTAACAAATGAGCAATTATTTTTTTTACATCCAGACTTATCCATTTGGTATTTTCACATTCATCACAAAATACCTTCTCTTTACGTTGTTTAGGACAAAGCCGGTCATTCCAACGATTTGCACATTGTGGAAAATAACCCCCGTTCTTTCCCCGTCTGGCATATACATCTTCTCTTCCCCAAAACATCGAAAAGAAACGTATTGCCATTTTCTCTGTAATATATGGCGGATTTACAATACGACTCCCTTGATCCAGGTCATATTCTTCTGCACTTTCTATTTTTTCTTCAAAAGGATTCACCTCTTCATATGAAATGCCTGCTTTCTTCAATTTATCTTTTAATATCTTGTTCTCATATTCAAGCAACCTAACCATTTTTCTCAATGAATCAGCATCATATGCTTCTATGTTCAAACCTTCCACCTACAATTCTTATTATCTCGTAACATAACTTCCATTCAATGTCCCAACCTTATCCTAGTACTTGTTCCAACTATTTTCAATACTTATTTTCCGTATTGACGCATTTCTTCGCCAATCGTATAATTAAGTTAGATACAGAGCATTTCTGTTATCAAAATATTGCCCGCCCACCATTGGCGACTTATAAATGATTGGCTCGAAAATATTGTTCGCTTACCGGAAGCGTCTAATAAATGTCCGGCTTGAAAATTATTTAGAAATTATTTTTGTTTTCGATATTGTGTTTTTATCACACATTGCATATACTATAAATACACAAAAAAGCCAAAAAAGAGGAGGTGTTAGTATGGCTACTTCAAGTATTACTCATAATTTTGTCGTATCCAATCCAAATAGTGTAAAGCGTTTTGTCGCAGCGATTGACGAAGCCGATCGTGACCGCACACCAAAGCAGGCACTTCCCGGACGTCAGTTAACAAACCCACAGGAAATCTTAGCTTTAATGTCAAAAAGGAAGAAAAAACATGTCTGATAAATATTTTACCGTTAATATTCGGGCATATTTGGATAAAGACGAACCGACATATATCGGAGAGGAAAGTCTTTACGACTTACTCTCCGATTTTTCTTGTCCCAAAAATCCCGATGTGGAATACTTTTTATTACATAATGCGATTGAGTTTACCAAAAAAGATCAATCTATCACTTATCTGGTATTTGATGCTGAAGATGCTTCACTGGTTGGTTATTTTTCACTTACAGTAAAACCAATTTCTGTCCGTGCTTCAAATATCAGCAAGACAATGGCAAAAAAGCTGTCCCGTGTCAGTATTTTGGATGAAGAAACACAATCCTATACTACCGCAGCTTACCTGATTGCCCAGTTGGGAAAGAACTATTCTCTTCCAAAGAACAAACGAATCCCTAGAAATATTCTACTGGGATTTGCACTGGAAACCATATCCAGTCTCAAATATTCCGTAGGCGGCGTTATGGAGTTTCTTGAATGCGAAGATAATGAATTTCTTCTGAGCTTTTATACACAGAATCATTTCAAGCCATTTGATACTCGTATTACCGCTTCCCAGAATAATGAGTCACACACTCTGCATCAGCTTTTAAAATTTATTTGATTTAAAAATACATGAAAAAAGCGACAGTCTGATTTACATTTTGTATTTCAGGAAACTGCCGCTTCTTTTTCTTCCTTATTCTGTTTTTCTTCCTCCAACTCCCGGAGGACTTCTTCGCCGTACTTATCAATCATCCGTACCAGAAAATCAATGCACCGCTCAAATTCAATATTCTGTTGCATAAGCTCCTCCCGTTATTGTTTGTTCTGAGCTTATTTTACAGAACCTGCCTGAAAACCACATTGAATAGAAATTGATTGTAAATTGACACAATCACTTTAAAAATATCCGTATTTCTTTGAATCGAATGTATGTTCGTATCATGATAGATATACTCAATCTTAACTACGAAAGGGGAATTTCTATTGAATCGATGCGATTTTTCTTCTATTAGCACTTGCTTAAAAAATCATATCAGCGAAAGTAATCAAATGAGTCAGCCTGATTTTTTATACGAATTATTTGAAGATTTTATGGATGATCCGGCAAATCAGGATTTTTCAATGGATAACGGTTTGGTTTGCCGCTGGATGACTGGTCAGGCTAAAATCAGTCCTAAAATATCCGCTTACTATTCCAAGCCATCCAATCAGGAAAAATTAGCCCATACCATCCACCAGAATCTTCTTCCACTGATGTCTGACTGTAATATGGCTATACAAGATATTTACACTTTATTCATTCAGGATGACAGCATCTCAGATGCGAAAAAGAAAAATCTGACTCCCTTATATAAACCAGCCAGTTCAAGACTGCTGTTTCTTGCAAAACTGATTTCTTTTGGCATGGAACGCCAATTCATCAAACGTAATACCAAAAATCAGAAGCTGCTCGCCGGAGGCGCTTTATCCCCCATTGTGCTGGATTATATTATGGACAGTGAGGTTCCGAAACCATGCCGTCATTTTATCGGAAGAGATAAAGAACTGGAAGAATTATATACCATGCTTGAGGAAAACCGTCATGT
This sequence comes from uncultured Blautia sp., assembly GCA_900539145.1. Taxonomy (GTDB): domain Bacteria; phylum Bacillota; class Clostridia; order Lachnospirales; family Lachnospiraceae; genus Blautia. The sequence goes on along the minus strand of UQAX01000025.1, from coordinate 1,550 downwards.
TTTTCTTTGCGGAATCGCCGGAATCGGAAAAAGTGAACTTGCCAAAGCCTACGCAAAGCGGTACATAAAGCAATACACCAATATCCTTTATGTAGAATATACCGGCAATCTTCATCAGGATATTACTGACATGGATTTTATTGACGATCTGCCGGAAAGCACTGAACAGGAACGGTTTCAAAGACATAACCGTTTCCTTCGTTCCCTGAAATCCGATACTCTGCTTATCATAGATAATTTTAATGTCACTGCGACACAGGACAGCTTTCTGTCAGTAGTATTAAAATATCGCTGCCAGATTTTGTTTACAACCAGAAGCAAACTGGATGAATACTGTACTCTGCCATTAAAAGAAATAGAGGATATGAACGCTCTCTTCCAGCTGGCATCAGTATTTTATTCAGAGGCAGACACGTACCGGGCAACAGTTGAAAAGATCATCGAAACTGTTCATTCTCATACTTTTGCCGTGGAACTGGCAGCAAAACTTCTGGAAAATGGAATCTCAACTCCAGACCAGTTATTAACAAGACTTCAGGTGGAAAAAGCATCTTTCCATAACGAAGATAAAATTAAAATAATCAAAGATGGGTCATAAAACGCCACTATCTTTTCAATCGCTTTTTCGTCCCCGTCCATTGCCTGCGAAAGCAAATAGTAGGACGGTGTTTTCATTGTGTGTTTCATTTGCTATTTTTTCTCCTTTAATATTTTTTTCATAAGCTCTAGTGAATTGTGTCGGTTTTGAAAAACACCACTTCTTGAAATGTTCTGTCTTTTTGCAATCTCGGTATCGCTCATTTCCAAGAAATAATACATCAGCAAATTATCTCGATTACGTTCAGACAAATGTTTCAAGGCTTCTGCCAATTCATCATCACAAATACGAATATCATTACCGCATACGTTGAAAAATGTATAATCGCTGTCGTATTCGTCCCACACAGCCAGCTTTTCCACGACGATTTCTGGAAGTTCACAGAATGGAATTTCTTTGTCTTTTCGTCGCTTCAATCCCTGCTGATAGTCCTTAACAACATGACGGACAACTTTTTTCAAACAGCTTTCAAAACGGCACTGAACAGTTTTTTGGAAGTCAGACGGTTTCATCAATCTCACCCCCTTTCCGTTATGACGTGAAAAGTGTTTATCCCTCTTTCCGCACCATATAGGGAATGGCAGGTGTGATTTGCTAAGTTGAAATCGAAAAAAGTTGAAAAAACTTTTTAACAAAACAAAAACAGCCCGATAATGTGTAATTACACAAACGGACTGTTTTATAAATTCTATTGATATGAAATTTTAACTCATATAAAGGGTATAATGATTGTGTATATTCCATTTAAGTAGTGCACTTTTTCCGGGAATTCAGAGCACCTAAATCCGATATTTCAGAGCAGGTATTTCCGCCCTATAGTGCAATCACCTATAATGAATCCATGCACATAAAAATGTGTAAATTCATTACAGGAGGTCGATAACCATGACTGATTATCGAGAAATCATCAGACTACATAGTCTGAAGTTCAGCAATGTATCTATTGCCAACA
>UQAX01000024.1 GCA_900539145.1 uncultured Blautia sp. | reverse complement strand
CGTAGGATTCTAGCAATTTATACACAACAAAAGCAAAAAGAGGGCTGCGAAAAAACTCAATCGAGTTTTTTCACAGCCCCTTAAGTTTAAGCATCGGGGCAACAGGATTTGAACCTGCGACCTCACGGCCCCCAGCCGTGCGCGCTACCAAGCTACGCCATACCCCGCAACAAATGCTATTATATCAGATTTTTATAAAAAAGCAACTATAAATTTTTTACATTTGACAAATATTTCAACCTGACATATAATATACTTAACAAGAGAACCGTTGGTTAGTACACGTCTGACCGCCAGATAAGATAGGTTCAAAAAGTAGCACCTTACTTTACCAGAGCAGGGGGTGCTACTTTTTGTGGTTTAATATAGTCAAAACAAGAGTTATGACAGCACAAAGTATAATTAAAAAGTAAATAAATCACCGTATGTAATCATAAGCACCAGCCTCCTTTCTTGCGTCCGGTGGTTGATATAGCACCCAACGGAACTTTTTATTCTAAAAGTTCCGCAATGGTGATAGAAAGATTTTGATAAATTCCTACGGCGATAGGCATAGAAAAAGGTATAATTATAGGAGCAGCATCTTCTTCATAACGATATACAGTGGTCCTCTCTTTTGCAGGATCTACAATCCAATATTCCCGAACACCGAAGTCAGAATAAAGAGCATTCTTAGTAGAATAGTCCATTTTACGACTGCCGGGTGAAACGATTTCAATCACGAAATCCGGAGCGCCATTACACCCCTTATCCGTAAGTTTGTTTTTATCGCAAATAACACTAATATCTGGTTCTACATAGTTTGGGGTATTTTCTCCCAGAAATACGGCAAATGGAGCAGGATAGATTTCACAAGAACCATGCTGAGATTTTATATATTCTCTTAATGTTCCAGATAATTCCATTACAAGTTTCTGATGAATTCGGTTTGGCGGCGCCATATTGTAAATTTTTCCGTTAATCAGTTCCGCACGTTCTCCATCCGGCAGGGAATAGATATCTTCCAGTGTATGGATGTTTGTTTTTGGAAATGGCATAGTAACAACTCCTTTTATAATTATTATAGGATGATACAATTTGACAAATATATTTCTTTGACATATAATACACTAAACAAGGGAGTCGGAAGGTGACTGCACTTCACCCTCTCGGCGAATAAGTTTTAAACTATTAAGGAATAGCCGTCTACTTTTCCCAGGAGCAGGACGGCTATTTCTTATGTGTATAATTCAGAATTGCAACAATCAGCAAGGCTGTGCTTACGATTAGACTTAATTCTTCGTATGTACTCATAATAATCACCGCCTTCCGTAAGGTATCGGAATAGGTGAGAGCACGTCCCCCAACTGCCCGGGTAAGTATATTATATAATACTTTATTTTATTGTCAACTTTTTCAAATCCTCTTTTGCTGTATTCCCTGACATCCGAGATGCTTAGCAGATACAATATTTTCCTATTCCCAGATATTCATATCAGACAAAATAGACATAGTTATTTTCGAAGCGGCATTCCCGTCTGCGTGATTTGCTGCATGAAGATTAGTAGCAAAAAAGTAGGTATTATCCGTCTTTTCCACAAAACCGATAAACCAGCCATTTATATCTTTCCCATTGACTCGTCCCGTTCCTGTTTTTCCATACAAGTTCCCAAAATCAGAGGAGGATATGTGAATTGCATCTTTTACGGCTTTTACATTTTTCAGTGCAAATCCTAAGCTGTTATTCTGCAATTTAGTCAGAAGCTCCACTTGCTCTATCGGAGAAATTTTCAAGGAGCTTTCCAACCAATAGGAAGAAAAATCACCGCTCAAATCTTCGTTTCCATAGCCGATTTCGTGAAGATATTTCTGGACTTGAGAAGCGCCAAGCTGTTCATCAATGGCTTGAAAATACCAGTTGACAGAAGCTTCCATGGCTGACGGTAATGTCTGATTTCTATTCCAAGCTTCGAATGGATAGGCACTTCCGTTCCATGCAATTAAGGAATTTTCCGGCGTGATGATACCGTTTTCTAATCCGAACAAAGCGTCATATATTTTATAGGTAGAATTTGGTGCGACTTGTAAAGTGGCACGCTCCATATCATGTATCTTCCAAACATCCCCTTTTAAATCATATAATACAAGACTGCCTTCATATTTTCCAAAATAATCACGGAGGTTTATTTCGGAAAAGTTTTGGGAAGCGGTATTCCAACGATAGTGAGTTCCCTCTGCGGCATAAGTAGAGACAAAGGGTGAAAGTCCCAAAAGCAGAACAGATGTTAGCAGAAAAGCAGCGGCACTTTTTAGTTTTTTCCGTAAGGTCGGCGTTTCGTAAGAAGTAATATTTACAATTCTTCGTTTCATTTGCTTCATATTTCCGCTGATGCCGGATGCAAAGGGAACCGGAGTCAGAGAAATCTTTTCGGCAAAGTTAATCAGCGTATTTCCGTAGGCAGCATAATCATCGGTGTCTAATAGATTTAAAACGGAAGTATCACAGGCAATTTCCCGCTCATTACGCATTTCTTTTTGTGCATACCAAACAAGTGGATTGAACCAATAAACAATTCCGGCAAGGCTCATCAGATAGCTTGCAATTCCGTCTTTGTGCTTATAATGTTGCAGCTCATGTAACAGCATATATCGAATATCTGTTTCGTTATCATCTGATATCAGGTGGATGGGAAGGTAGATACACGGTTTACAAAATCCAACCATGACAGGTGATTTTAGATAGGCGGTGCTGTATACAGGAATGTTTTTGGAAATGCCAATATCCTTTAAACAGCGCTGATACAATTTTTGAACCTTTTGACTCTGAAGGGGCAAGGCAGATTTTTTTAAAGTTGAAAGGCGAAGTACAGAACGGATTGCCAATAGAAGCATGATAAACATGCCAAAAATCCAAAGAGCAAGCAATAGATAGATAATTATGGATGGAGCTTCTCTATTTACAGAAAGAGTGAAATCTTCCATCCGATTTTTGCTGCCGACAATATTAGAATGGGAAGCCAGATTGATATTAGCTGCTGCTTTGGGCACAGGAAAGGAAGTTAGATTTTTCAACCATAGAAAGATTTCCCATGCCTTGAAGAGACGGAAAGGTAAAAACGGAACAGCCAAAATCCCCATAAGCAGAAACCATAAATTATATTGTATTCGATTGGATAAACTGTTTTTAAAAATACGTTTCATGAGCAGAAGGATGCCAATGATGCCGCAGATTAGTACATTGCAGATAAGAAAGCGAACCATAAAATCAGCCATATTCTTTTCCCCCTTTTTTCGGTTTTTGCGAAAGAAGAGTGCGGAGCGTATCCAGCTCTGACTTCGATAATTTGTCATTTTCTATATAGGCGGATACCATTGCTGTAATATCGCCGTCATAATAGCGGTTCAGAAAGGAAGAACTCTCTTGTCCGATATATTCGTTTTCGTTTACTGTCGGGGTATAAATAAACATACGGCTTTGCTTTTTGTAAGTGAGAGCGCCCTTGGTTACAAGACGTTTAATCAGAGTTTGAATTGTTTTGGGACTCCAGTTTGTGGTTTGTAATAATTTTTCGGTAATTTCATTTGTGCTGATAGGGGCGTATTTCCACACAACTTTCATAATCTCAAACTCAGCTTCGGAAATTTGTGGAAGAGTATTCATAATTTGACTCCTTTAAATCTTACGATTGTAATATAAATATTATAGATGCCAGTAGGGAAATTGTCAATTTTTGAAAAGGTCTATTTGTAAAATTCTTTTTATCCCATTGACAAATTACATAATCGGTGATATGGTTAATTACACAAGTAACTAACTAATAAACCGATAAAGAACAGCAGGAGGTGAAAGGATTGCAGGAGCTCTTAAATCAGGAGAAATCCATTTACATTCAGATTAAGGAAATGCTGGAACGAGATATTTTGAAGGATATTATACTGGAAGAAGAAAAAGTTCCCAGTACAAACGAGCTGGCAAAGCTTTATGCCATAAATCCGGCTACGGCGGCAAAAGGCGTAAATCTTTTGGTAGACGAGGGGATTTTATACAAGAAAAGGGGGATTGGAATGTTTGTAGCAGCAGGAGCAAAGGAAGCCATTAAGAAGAAAAAAAGAGAACATTTTTTTGAAGATTATATAAAAGGTATGCTGACAGAAGCAGCCAGTCTTGGAATTACAAAGGAAGATTTAATCGAGATGATTACTACAAATAAAGGAGATGAAAAATAATGAAGGAAGGAAAATTGGAGTGTAAAGGACTTACGAAAAAATACGGCAAAAAAGAAGTTTTACATAATGTAAATCTGGAATTGGAAAAAGGAAAAATTTATGGATTAATCGGGAGAAACGGAGCAGGCAAAACCACTTTATTATCCATTCTTTCTGCTCAAAATCCCGCTTCAGAGGGAGAAATATTGCTAAACGGAGAGTCTGTATGGGAGAATAAAGAAGCTTTAAAGCATATTTATTTTGCCAGAGAAATCAACGGTGCGGCGTCTTCTGCGATTTCTGGCTTTAAGGTAAAGGAATATTTGAAAATTGCTTCAGAATATCTGCCTAATTGGGATGAAGAACTGGCAGAGCAATTAATAAAGTTATTTCATTTAGATAAGAAAAAAAGAAGTATTAAGCTTTCTAAAGGAATGTCTTCCATGCTCACCATTGTAGTTGCACTGGCAAGCAAGGCAGAATTTACTTTTTTAGATGAACCTGTGGCAGGTTTGGACGTGGTGGCGAGAGACCAGTTTTACCGGATTTTATTAGATGAATTTACAGAAAGTGGAAGAACTTTTGTGATTTCTACTCATATTATTGAAGAAGCAGAGGATTTGTTTGAAGAAGTAATTTTTCTTCATAAAGGAGAAATCCTTTTAAAAGAAAATACTCAGGAGCTTTTGGAGCACACAGCCTATATCAGTGGAAAAGCAGAAGAAGTAGAGGCATTTATAAAGGGAAAACAGGTATATGGGCTGGAAACGATAGGCAGAAGCAAAGGCGGTATGGTTCGTTGGAGTGAAGGGGAAGAACCGGAAACAACAGAAGATATTACCCTTCAAAAAATGCACTTACAGAAAATATTTATTTCTCTATGCGGCAGAGAGGATGATGTGGAATGAAAAAATACAGTGTTTTAAGAAGAATATGGGATAATGTTGAAATGACAGTGGGTCTGTCATTGGCAATACTTCTGTTAAGAGAAATTAATCAGAAAGAAATTTTTGCTGAGGGGATATGGAAAGTATTTCTGAAAGATTTCGGAGCTATTCTTTTAGGTGTGGGAATATTAGTAACCACAGTTCAACTGATGTATGGATATTATGCTATTGAAGGACAAAAAATTGCCCTTGGATGTACCAGAAAAAGTTGCTTTTTCGATGTACAAAAAGTAAAACTTATAAGCACAGTAGCCATTATTGCAATCAGTATCCTATTTGATTTTCAGAAATTAAATTTGGAATATTGGGGGAAAACAATTTGTATTGCAGGCATTTTTCTAGTGACGCAGTCTTTCGGTGAAATAGCATCTATTTTTCAAACGAGGCATACATGGTTTTCTATGACAATTTTGACGATTACGTCAGCAATTCTTGGATTTGCGGTAGGATATGGAGTGATAAGTATTATAAAAGGCGAAAAGGGGGAAAGTTCTTTTTCTGTAGAAATTTTTAATCAGGCTCCCCTTCTTTACAGCGGTATTTTTATTGCAGGAGCGCTGTGTTTAATGGGAATATCATGGAGATTGTGGAAGAAAGCGGAAGTATGCATATAGGAGAGGAGGTACGAAATGAAAAATATACGATTAAAATGGAGGGTGGAAAAGAATGATATATTGTTTTTCCTGGCGATGGCTGTTGGTGTTTGGTTGTTTGGGCGTATTCTCAGTGAAACTTCTGCTCGTTATTCTCTTCGGATAGGAACGGAATTTTTAGGAACTGCCTTTTTGGCATTAGGCATGGGACTTGTACTTATTATCTGGCTTGTAGCAGATTTTTATTTAAGCTTTCAACTGGCAGTGGGATTTGGACAGACGCGAACGGAATTTTTGATTTCCAGTACAATTTCTTATTTTGTATATATTATGTTTAATTTATTTTTATTGCGTTTTCTTTTTGAAATAGAGAAAAATTTGGTACAGGGAACAGAAGCACCTGTGCTTTTGGAAAAATACAGTACACCGCTGTGGCTGCTCTGCTATGGGATTTTATTTGTAATAGCAGCAGAACTTATAGGAACGATGATTTATTACTTGAGAGTCAAATCCATTATTATTTTATTGCCATTGGAATTTTTGATTATATTTGCGGTTCGAGAGGATAAATTTGTCAGACAGATAAAAACAGCATTTTTGGAATTTGCAGATTTCTCAGGAGGAGTTCGGCTTTTGCTGATTGCGCTCATTGGTATAATAGGCTTTTGTATCACTTTCTTTGGTATGAAAAAAGCACAAAATTATTGACGGCTTCACTTTAAAGTGCTATTGTATTAAGAAAATATTTCTTTATATAAAGGGGAGGAGTCAGAAAATGAATTATCGCAAATATAAAAGACAGTATTTTCTTCCGCCGGTGAAGTGCATGGATTGGGCAGAAAAAGATTATGTAGAAAAAGCCCCGGTGTGGTGCAGTGTAGACTTACGTGATGGAAATCAGGCGCTTGTAATTCCCATGAATTTACAACAGAAAATAGAATTTTTTAAGCTCCTTACAAAAATAGGATTTAAGGAAATTGAGGTGGGATTTCCGGCAGCTTCAGAGACAGAATATACATTTATCCGCACCTTGATTGAAGAAAATCTGATTCCTGACGATGTTACCATTCAGGTTTTAACACAGGCAAGAGAACATATTATCAAAAAAACCTTTGAGGCTGTAAAGGGTGCAAAAAATGTTATTATTCATGTGTATAATTCCACTTCCTTGGCACAAAGAGAGCAGGTTTTTAAAAAGAGCAAAGAGGAAATTTTAGAAATAGCTGTAAAAGGTGCACAGCTTTTAAAAGATTTAACAGAGCAGGCAGGAGAAAATTATCGTTTTGAATATAGTCCGGAGAGTTTTACAGGTACAGAGCCGGAATATGCTCTGGAAGTGTGCAATGCTGTGTTGGATGTATGGAAACCTCAAAGTGACAGAAAAGCAATTATCAATCTGCCGGTTACGGTTCAGCATTCCATGCCTCATGTCTATGCAAGTCAGGTTGAATATATCTGTAAAAATATAAAATATAGAGAAAACGTTGTGATTTCTCTTCATCCGCACAATGACAGAGGCTGTGGTGTGGCAGATGCGGAAATGGGACTTTTAGCAGGAGCAGATCGTATTGAGGGGACACTTTTTGGAAATGGCGAACGTACAGGAAATGCGGATATTGTTACAATTGCATTGAATATGTATGCACAGGGTGTTTGCCCTGAATTGGATTTTTCAGAAATGACAGAAATCTGTGAAAAATATGAAGGATTTACAGGCATGAAAATCAACGAGCGAAGTCCTTATAGTGGTGAATTAGTTTTTGCAGCATTTTCCGGTTCTCATCAGGATGCTATTGCAAAGGGTATGCACTGGCAGGAAGAAAAGCAGCCTGAACATTGGACAGTGCCGTATCTTCCGATTGATCCTTCTGATTTAGGACGTAATTATGACGCTGATGTCATTCGTATTAACAGCCAGTCAGGAAAGGGCGGCGTAGGCTATATTCTGGAAACAAAATTTGGTTTAAATCTTCCTCCTAAAATGCGAGAAGCAATGGGGTATACGGCAAAGGCAGTGTCTGACCACAGACAAAAAGAACTTTTACCGGAAGAAATCTTTGAATTATTTAAGAAGACCTTTGAAAATACAAGTTCTCCGCTAACCGTGGAAGAAACTCATTTTGAAAAATCGGAAAACGGCGTAGTTGCAGAGATTAAATCAAGTTTCAATCAAAAGCCAATTTCTGTAAAAGCATCCGGAAACGGAAGCTTAAATGCAGTGAGCAATGCGCTGAAAAAGGCTTATGGCTTCCAGTATGAGGTTGTTACTTATCAGGAGCATGCACTGGAAAAAAGTTCTCATGCAAGAGCCATTGCCTATGTGGGAATTCAGAAGCCGGACGGCGCTTTGGCATGGGGTGCAGGGGTACACGAAGACATTATTCATGCTTCCATTGATGCTCTGGTTGCAGCTATAAACAACCGTTAAATTTATACAATATACATAAAAATAATGGGAGAATAATGGGATAAAATCGTGCAAAACACCTAAAGAAGCTTGAGATAACTTGACTTTCCGGTAAAGTGTCGCTTATAATCCATTTTAGTGAGATGTTTTACGAGAGAAAATAAGGACTTACTAAAGGGAAGATTTATGAATAAAAAGGGCAGACAGAAAAAGGCAAGATTAGCAGCCGTTGCAGTGCTGATGATGACAATCATGTTTTCGTCTCAACAGGTAAGTGCCAAGGAAGAAATACAGGTACGTGAGGAAGGCTTGAAATCTATTATTCAAGGCGTTGCAATCAGCCAGAATACCCAAAAAGCAGTAAAGAGAATAGGAACTTCTTTTGAAGTGGTTCTGGTAGGACAGCGAATGGGAAAAAGAGAAATTCAGTCTCGCTTGGATTTTGGAAATCAAGGGGCTGAGGAAGTAAAGCGCTTAAAAGAGAAATCCATTGGTTTTACGGAAAATAAGCTGGTCATGTCTGATGAGGACTATAATACTCTTCTTAAAATTGTAGAAGCAGAAGCCGGAGGAGAAGATATAAAAGGGAAAATTCTGGTGGCAAATGTTATTTTTAACAGAATGAAAAGTCCTGATTTTCCTTCAACCGTTACAGAGGTGGTGTGGGAAAATGTAGCAGGAAGTCCCCAGTTTTCTCCTACGGCAGACGGCAGAATTCATACGGTCACCGTTTCAGAGGAAACGAGAGAGGCAGTAAATCGGGCAATAGACGGAGAAGATTATTCCAAGGGCGCATTGTTCTTTATGGAAGAAGCTTATGCTGATAAAAGCAATGTGCAGTGGTTTAAAAAGGATTTGAAATTTTTATTCAAACACGGTGTCCACGATTTTTATACATATCCATAAGAAAGGAAGAAAGAAATGGCAGTATTATATGGAAGTACCAGAGGAAACGGAGAAAAAATTACAGCTTCTATGGCTATTTTAAAGGGACTGGCAGAGGACGGCGGATTATTTGTGCCGGACAGTATTCCGGCGTTAGACGTGCCTTTGAAAGAATTGCTGGGAAAAAGCTATCAGGAAATCGCATATCAGGTCATGAGCAGACTTTTGACGGATTTTACAGAAGAAGAATTGAGAAACTGCATCAATAAAGCATACGACAGCAAGTTTGATACGCCTGAAATTGCTCCGCTGGTGAAAAAGGGAAATTCCTATTATCTGGAGCTGTTTCACGGTTCTACCATTGCTTTTAAAGATATGGCGCTTTCTATTTTGCCTCATCTTCTGACAACAGCAGCAAAGAAAAATGGTGTTACCAATGAAATCGTGATTTTGACAGCTACGTCAGGCGATACCGGAAAGGCTGCCATGGCAGGATTTGCAGATGTGCCGGGAACACGCATTATTGTCTTCTATCCAAAGGACGGAGTAAGTCCTGTTCAGGAAAAACAGATGCTTACACAAAAGGGAGAAAATACAGCCGTTGTGGGAATTTATGGTAATTTTGACGATGCTCAGACAGGTGTAAAAAATATTTTCAATGATAAAGAAATGAAAGAAAAGCTGGCAGGCGCAGGCTTTCAGTTTTCTTCTGCAAACTCTATCAATATCGGACGCCTTGTGCCGCAGATTGCCTATTATGTATACGCATACTTAAGATTGATGGAAGCAGGAGAAATTCAAGAGAATGAACAGATAAACGTGGTAGTTCCTACCGGAAACTTCGGAAATATTCTGGCAGCGTATTATGCAAAAGAAATGGGAATTCCTATTGCCCGTTTTATCTGTGCTTCCAATGAAAATAAGGTGCTGTATGACTTTTTTAGAACAGGATGCTATGACAGAAACCGTGATTTCCGTTTGACAAATTCTCCTTCAATGGATATTCTGATTTCCAGCAATCTGGAACGATTGATTTATAAAATTGCGGGAAATAATGCAGAGAAAAACCGTAATTTCATGGAGCAGCTAGGGGCAGAGGGCAAATATGAAATTACAGAAGAAATGAAGGAAAAGCTTCGAGAATTCTATGGAAATTATGCCAATGAAGAAGAAACTGCACAGACAATCCGACAGGTATACGAAGAAACAGGATATGTACTGGATACTCATACAGCCGTAGGGAAAGCTGTGTATGAAAAATATAAAAAAGAGACACAGGACAATACAAAGACGGTTATTGCTTCAACAGCAAGTCCCTTCAAATTTACGAGAAGTGTCATGACTGCCATAGATAAAAAATACGAAGATATGGAAGATTTCCAGTTAGTGGATGAATTATCTGAACTTGCAAAAATTCCCGTGCCTCAGGCAATCGAAGAAATTCGTACAGCCGAAATTCGTCACAACACAACAGCACAGGTGTCACAGATGGCAGAGACCGTTATGGAAATATTGGGAATTTAAAGAGGAAAGGTAAAATGTCAGGAATTGATTTAGAATATGCAAGAAAGAGCTTTCAGGAATATTTAAGTGCTTATGATGCAAAAGATGAGAAGATTAAGTTAAAAAGAGTTCATACCTTTTGTGTGGTAAAAGCAGCAGAATATATTACAACCAGAGAGAAGATTTCGGAAGAAGACAGGGAACTGGCACTTTTAATAGCGCTTTTACATGATATCGGAAGATTTGAGCAGCTAAAGAAATACAACAGCTATGATGATAATATTATGGATCATGCCAAGTTTGGAGTGCAGGTGTTATTTGAAGAAGGGAAAATCCGTGATTTTATCGAAACAGATAAGTATGACGAAATCATTCGGGAAGCCATTTATTGGCATTCTGCTTATCAGTTGCCTGAAATGAAAGATGAACGAATTTTACTTCATTGCAAACTAATCCGAGATGCAGATAAATTGGATAATTTCCGAGTGAAAGCAACAGAAAGTCTGGAAGCGCATTTTGATGTGTCGAAGGAAATCGTAGAGACAGAGGAAGTGTCTGATAATATTATGGAAGCAATCCGAGAGGAACGCAGTATTTTAAGAAATGAGAGAACCACACATTTGGACATGTGGATCTCCTATCTGGCATTTATCTTTGATTTGAATTTTGCTTCCAGCTTTGGATATATCCAGGAGCATGATTATATCAATCATAATATTGACCGCATGAATTATACAAATCCAAAGACAAAAGAGCGTATGGAAGAAGTAAGAAAAATCTGTCTTGCTTACGTGGAAAAGAGAGCGTAAAATCTTTTGATTTTTTTCTTTTCAACTGCGTATTTTTGGTTGAAAAATTTCATATACTAGAGTATAATAATGATATGAAATCCTGGGGTGTGCGATAATCTTATTTATTTTGAACCTACATTACTTTAAACGGGATTCCTATATTGCCGATTTAATGTCAAGCCGTCATTGCGCAGCGGAAGACAGCGAGTCGGTTGCGGTTGCCCACCTAGCATAAGCTAGGAGTCAGAAGATAGGAAACGGCACTCTGGGATTAAAAAAAGCCTTTCGGGGCTTATTTTTTTATTTCATAGGAAACTTCAAGAGACAGGAGAGGGATAAAATGGGTATTACAAAACAGTCCTTTGGAAAAAGTATGGACAATCAGGAAGTATTTTTATACAGTATTACAAATAAAAATCAAATGACAATTACGGTAACAGACTTTGGAGCAACTTTAGTACAGATTTTAGTACCGAATAAAGACGGAAATAAAATTGACGTTGCTTTAGGATATGATACTGTTGAGGGATATTATAAAAATCCGGGACATTTCGGAGCAACCATTGGAAGAAACGGAAACCGTATTAAAAACGCAGCATTTTCTATCAATGGAAAAGAGTATCCTCTTGCAGTGAATGACAATGTTAATAACTTACATAGCGGTCCAAACTGGTACCGTACCAGAGTATGGAATGTAACAGAGATAGATGAAGAAAAAAATGCAGTTACTTTTTGCATTTTAAGTCCTGACGGGGATCAGGGATTTCCGGGGAACTTTACAGGATATGTGACTTATGAGTTGACAGATGACAATGAGATTGTTTTGCATTATCAGGGAAGCGCAGATGCAGATACCGTGGTAAATATGACAAATCATTCCTATTTTAATCTGGCAGGACACCATGCAGGGGCAGAAGCAATGCTTAACCATACCGTACAGATTTTTGCTCCGGAATATACACCGGTATCTGACTCTCAGGCAATTCCCACAGGAGAAATCCTGCCGGTAGAAGGAACACCGATGGATTTCACAAAGCCAAAGAAAATCGGACAGGATGTAGAAGCAGATTTTGACCAGTTAAAATTTGGCGGCGGTTATGACCACAATTACGCATTGTCCAGAGAGAAGGGAGAAATGAAAAAAGCGGCAGAAGCATTTTCAGAGGAGTCCGGTATTGTTATGGAAGTCTTTACCGATTTACCGGGGATGCAGTTCTATATCGGAAACTTTATTGAGCAGGAACAGGGAAAAGACGGATGCGTATATGGTAAACGGGGAGGTTTCTGTATGGAAACACAGTATTATCCGGATGCCTGCAATCAAGCTGCTTTTCAGAGCTCTGTATTAAAAGCAGGAGAAAAATACGATACAACAACGATTTATAAATTTTCTGTGAGAAAATAACAGATAAAATAGGCTATGACATGAGAAAGCAATCGAAAGAACCTCATGTCATAGCCTTTTTTTGACTCTTTGCATGAATAAGGAAGAAAAAGCATATATTAGGAGTATGAATTGGAAAGAAAAGTTAAAATGGAAGCTCCTGATTATTCTCATTGCTCTTATAGGAATTTTGATTGTATGGTGTGCCGGAAAAGCAGGAGAAAGGAAAGCGGTCACAGAAAAGGAAATTCTAAGAGAGTATGCACAAAAGGAGAATGAATGGGCAAGTGCAAAAACGGAACTTCCGAAAGAGTCACAGCCACAGCAGGAGGCAGAAGCGCCAGAGGAAGCTATGGAAGAACCTTCTATTCGTGTGGTTTTAATGACAAATGATTATGAAAGCTATTACCATTCAGAGGTTTCCTTGGAATTTCAGGGGAATTATCAAACGGAAGGTGTAATTCAGAAAACATTTTCTTCCGGAGAAAAAATAACTTTGAAAACAGGCTGCCAAGAACTTGCAAATGGCAGCCTGAGGTTTTTGCCGGAAAATCAGGAATGTAGGATTGCCCTTACTTCTTTAAAAAGAGGACAGGGTGTGCCCTCTTATAAAGGGAGCTTAGAAATTTATGAAGATGAATATGGACTGCATCTTGTCAATGAACTGCCTTTGGAGGATTATCTCTGCGGAGTTGTACCCAGTGAAATGCCGTCCTCTTATCCTAAAGAAGCTTTAAAAGCACAGGCAGTGTGTGCAAGGACTTATGCCTGCGTACAGCTTGAAAGCAAAAAATTAGAGCAGCTTCACGGACAGGTAGATGACAGTGTTTCTTATCAGGTATATCAAAATACAGCGGAGGCGGAGTCTGCCAATGAAGCCGTGCGGGAAACAAAAGGAGAAATCCTTTTAAAAGACGGAAATCCTATTCAGGCATATTATTTCTCCACTTCTCACGGAAAAACCAGTACCGACGAGGTGTGGGAAACAGCGTCTCCTGCCTCTTATCTAAAAAGTGTGGATTGTACTTACGACTCCCAAGAGCCTTGGTATCAGTGGGAGGTTCTTGTTTCCAAAGAAAATATTTTGAAAAATGTACAGCAGTTATTGCCGGAAGTAAAAGAGGTACAAAGGGTGGAAATTGTAGAAAAAGGAGAAGGGGATGCGGTACTGCATCTGAAGGTGGAAACAGAGCAAGGAGCAAAAAGCTTTTATAGTGAATATGATATTCGTTCTGTATTAGCGCCTTTGGGAGCAGAAATTATTCGACAGGACGGTTCTTCTGTAAAAGGGGGAAAGCTCCTACCAAGCGCTTATTTTACAATGGAAGAACAGACAGATACGGCAGGTGTGTGGACCGGTTATCAGATAAAAGGCGGAGGCTATGGACACGGCGTTGGCATGAGCCAGAATGGCGCAAAGGGCATGGCAGACACGGGAAAAAATTATCAGGAAATTTTGAACTATTTTTATAATGAAGTAGAGCTTGGGCAGGTGCAGGATGTTGTCAAGAAGGAAAATCCATGATACAATGGCTCATATTGTTAAGAAGATGGGGGTGAGAGTATGGTGAAGCGTTTTCTTGGTGCGACAAAAGAATTTATAAAAAGCATGAACGAGCGTCATGTAACGGCTTATGCGGCACAGGCGGCATATTTTATCATACTTTCTTTTATTCCCTTCATGCTTGTTTTAATGACTTCCGTAAAATATACGCCTTTGACAAAAGCAGAAGTGGTTCATGCGTTGCTTCAGGTGTGTCCGGAGAATTTTAAAACCTTTATACAGAGCATTGTAAATGAAGTTTATGAGAAATCTTTGGGTGTTGTGCCTGTTTCTGCTGTAATTGCCATGTGGTCGGCAGGAAAGGGTATACAGGCGCTGACACGAGGATTTAACAGTATTTATCAGGTAAAAGAAACCAGAAATTTTCTCATGAGCAGAATTCGGGCGGTGTTTTATACTCTGGTGTTTGTCATATCCATTATTTTAACGTTGACTTTGCAGGTGTTCGGAAACAGTTTGCAGCGAGAACTAAGCAGCCATTTTCCCTTTATGGAGAAAATCGTAACCATGATTATCAGTATGAGGGTAGTGATTACGCTCAGTGCGCTGTGTGTGGTCTTTTTGATGATGTATAAATTTATTCCCAATCGAAAAGCGACTTTCAGAAGTCAGTTTCCGGGAGCGCTTTTGTGTGCTGTATGCTGGTCTGCTTTTTCTTTTGGCTTTTCTTTATATATTGATTTTTACAATGGCGCTGCAAATATGTATGGAAGTATGACAACCATTGTCTTAGTGCTTCTGTGGCTGTATTTTTGCATGATGTTTGTGATGCTGGGCGCACAGGTGAACCATTATTTTGAGGCGAAAATCGAGGAGGTGCATCAGATGGCTGCTCAGATGATTAAAAAGGAATACTATCAGCTTTTGCAAAGTGATGAGGATGAGGAAAAAGAAGATGAAAGAAAATCTTGACAGCAGATAAGAAAGTGGCTAAAATAAAGGGCAGATATGAAAAAAGCAAAGAAAGTGTCAGTAGATACCTGTTTTCTGCCAGAGATGGAAAGTCATTGGCTGTAAGCTTTCCTCAGTTCAGACAGATATTGAAATTCCCACCGGAGCTGCATTTTTGAAACTGTATGTTACAGAAGTAGGAGATGACGTAACTGTGCGTTAAACAGATACGAGTGCCTGTCATGTGTTTGACAGGAACGAGGGTGGTACCGCGAGATTGTAATGACTTCGTCCCTTTTAGGGGCGGAGTTTTTTTCTTTGCATCTAAATATAGAAATAAAAGGAGAAAGTCATGAAAGAAAAATTACAGCATATTCAGGAAGAAGCTGCAAAGCGTATTCAGGAAGCAAATTCTTTGGATAAGTTAAATGAAGTGCGTGTTGCATTTTTAGGTAAAAAGGGTGAATTAACTGCAGTTTTAAAAGGAATGAAAGATGTTGCCCCGGAAGACAGACCAAAAGTTGGTCAGTGGGTAAATGAGGTAAGAGCTGAGTTAGAAGGTCTTTTAGAAGAGACAAAGACAAAATTAGAAGCAGAAGCTTTAGAGAAAAAGTTAAAAGAAGAAGTGATTGATGTAACACTTCCTGCAAAGAAAATGGAAATCGGGCATCGTCACCCAAATACCATTGCTCTGGAAGAAGTTGAAAGAATTTTCATCGGTATGGGCTATGAAGTAGTAGAAGGTCCTGAAGTAGAATATGATTTGTATAATTTTGAAAAATTAAATATTCCGGAAGGACATCCTGCAAAAGATGAACAGGATACTTTCTATGTAAATAAAAATATTGTACTTCGTACACAGACTTCACCGGTACAGGCGCGAGTAATGGAACAGGGCAAACTGCCAATTCGTATGATTGCACCGGGAAGAGTATTCCGCTCTGACGAAGTAGATGCCACACATTCTCCATCTTTCCATCAGATAGAAGGGCTGGTTATTGACAAGCACATTACATTTGCAGATTTAAAGGGAACTTTAGAAGAGTTTGCAAAGGAATTGTTCGGACCGGAGACAAAAACAAAATTCCGTCCTCATCATTTCCCGTTTACAGAGCCAAGTGCAGAGGTAGACGTTTCCTGCTTCAAATGTGGAGGCAAGGGCTGTCGTTTCTGTAAAGGTTCCGGCTGGATTGAAATTTTAGGTTGTGGTATGGTACATCCTCATGTTCTGGAAATGTGTGGAATTGATCCGGAAGAATATACAGGATTTGCATTTGGCGTAGGTCTTGAACGTATTGCACTTTTAAAATATGAAATCGACGATATGCGTTTATTATATGAAAATGACACAAGATTTTTACGTCAGTTCTAGGAGGAGAGAAAAAAATGAATACATCATTATCATGGATTAAAAAATATGTGCCGGATTTAGATGTTACTGCACAGGAATATACAGATGCAATGACCTTATCAGGAACAAAGGTAGAGGGTTTTGAGAAGTTGGATGCAGACCTTGAAAAGATTGTTATCGGACAGATTGAAAAAATTGAAAGACATCCGGATGCGGATAAATTGATTGTTTGTCAGGTAAATATCGGAACAGAAACGGTTCAGATTGTAACAGGTGCATCCAATGTACATGAAGGGGATAAAATTCCGGTTGTATTAGACGGCGGAAGTGTTGCTGGCGGAACAAAAATTAAAACAGGAAAACTGCGTGGCGTAGAGTCCTGCGGTATGATGTGCTCTATTGAAGAACTGGGCTCTACAACAGAATTCTATCCTGAGGCAGCGGAAGACGGTATTTATATTTTCCCGGAAGACGCAGAAGTGGGAGCAAGCGCTATTGAGGCTTTAGGCTTCAATGATGTAGTGTTTGAGTACGAAATCACTTCTAACCGTGTAGATTGTTACAGTGTTATCGGTATTGCAAGAGAAGCAGCAGCTACTTTCCAGAAGCCATTTTACCCACCGGTTGTAGAAGTGAAAGGAAATTCTGAAGATGTAAACGATTATGTAAAAGTAACTGTAGAAGACAAAGATCTTTGTCCTCGTTACTGTGCGAGAATGGTAAAAAATGTAAAAATTGGACCTTCACCAAAATGGATGCAGCGTTGCCTGGCAGCTAACGGTATTCGTCCGATCAACAATCTGGTAGACATTACCAATTATGTTATGGAAGAATTTGGACAGCCAATGCATGCTTATGATATGGATACTATTGAAGGACAGGAAATTATTGTCCGCCGTGCGAAAAAAGATGAAAAATTCGTTACCTTGGACGGACAGGAACGCGTATTAGATGACTCTGTACTGATGATTTGCGATGGAAAGAAGCCTGTTGGAATTGCCGGAATTATGGGTGGAGAAAACTCCATGATTACAGAAAATGCAACAACGGTTCTGTTAGAAGCAGCATGCTTTGACGGTGTGAATATCCGTCTGTCCAGCAAAAAAGTGGGACTTCGTACAGATGCTTCCGGTAAATTTGAAAAAGGATTAGACCCGAATAATGCACAGGCAGCTATTGACAGAGCTTGTCAGCTAATCGAAGAATTTGGCTGCGGTGAAGTTGTAGGCGGTATGGCAGATGTATATTCAAAAGTAAAAGAGCCGGTACGTGTTGCTTTTGATGCAGATAAGATTAACAGCCTTCTGGGAACAGAGCTTTCTAAAGAAGAAATGTTAGAATATTTAAGCAGAGTTGAATTAGAATATGATGAAAGTACAGGAGAAATTGTAGCGCCTACTTTCAGACATGATATTTTCCGTATTGCAGATTTAGCAGAAGAAGTAGCTCGTTTTTATGGCTATGATAACATTCCAACAACATTGCCAAAAGGTGAGGCAACTACAGGAAAGCTTCCATTTAAACTGCGTATTGAACAGGTTGCAAGAGATATGGCAGAGTTTAACGGATTTTCTCAGGGATACTGCTATTCTTTTGAAAGTCCGAAAGTGTTTGATAAATTATTAATTCCTGAAAATGATGAGTTAAGAAAAGCCATTGTGATTTCTAATCCTTTAGGAGAAGATTTCAGTATTATGAGAACTGTTTCTTTAAATGGTATGCTCACATCTCTGGGAACAAACTATAAGAGAAGAAATAAAGATGTTCGTTTATACGAATTAGGAAATATCTATCTTCCAAAAGAATTACCTTTAACAGAGCTTCCGGAAGAAAGAATGATGTTCACATTAGGAATGTATGGCGCAGGAGATTTCTTCTCCATGAAAGGTGTTGTAGAGGAATTCTTAGACAAAATCGGCATGCATAAAAAGGAAGAATATAATCCAAATGCAGGCAAACCATTCCTTCATCCGGGACGTCAGGCAGAAATTATTTATGACAAAACTGTTATTGGATATATGGGAGAAGTTCACCCAACTGTTGCAGCTTCTTATGGTATCGGAGAAAAAGCTTATGTAGCTGTTCTGGATATTCCTGCAATTTTAGACTTCGCAACTTTTGACAGAAAGTACGAAGGTATTGCAAAATTCCCTGCTGTAAGCCGTGACATCAGTATGGTAGTTCCGAAAGAAGTATTAGCAGGAGAAATCGAAGCAGTGATTGCACAAAGAGGTGGAAAAATTCTGGAAAATTACCAGTTGTTCGATATTTATGAAGGAAGTCAGATTAAGGAAGGCTATAAATCTATGGCATACTCTGTTACCTTCCGTGCAAAAGACAGAACTTTAGAGGATGCAGATGTAAATGCAGCCATGAAAAAAATCCTCAATGGTCTGGAAAGACTTGGTATCGAGCTGCGTAAGTAATTATGAAGTTATATATTCTTAGACATGGAGAAACCCAGTGGAATGTGCAAAAAAGGCTGCAGGGTGCTTCTGACACTGAGTTAAATGAAAATGGTATTGCGCTGGCAGAAAAAACAGGAGAGGCACTGAAAGAAATTCCTTTTTACTGTTGTTTTACCAGCCCCTTAAAAAGAGCAAAAGATACGGCAAAATTGGCTCTTTATAACAGAGAAGTTCCTATTTATGAGGATAAAAGAATACAGGAAATCTGTTTCGGCGAATGGGAGGGAGAAAATTCCTCCCTGCTTCCTCAGGAAATGCTTTATAATTTTTTCCATAATACAAAAGATTATAAAGCTCCTAGGGGAGGAGAGGAACTTACTCAGATTTGTGCCAGAACCAGAGATTTCTGGGAAGATATTACTTCCAGAGAAGAATTGCAGGACAAAAATATACTGATTGCTTCTCATGGGTGTGCAGTGCGTGCTCTTTTACAGAATGTATATGAAGACGCAGATATTGCAAATTTCTGGCATGGAAAAGTTCCACCTAACTGCAGTGTGAATATTGTAGAAATCAAAGAAAACAAGGCAGTACTTCTTGAAGAAGATGTGGTATATTATGTCAGATAGTAGAGAGGAGAAACCATGAGAACAGCAGACTTTTATTATGATTTACCAGAAGAACTGATTGCTCAGGACCCATTATTAGATCGATCATCTTCCAGACTGATGCATTTGGACAAAGAAACCGGTGAAATCTGCCATACGGATTTTAAACATATTATTGATTATTTAAATCCGGAGGATTGTCTTGTTATCAATGATACAAGAGTTATACCGGCCCGTTTATATGGAAGTAAAATCGGAACAGATGCAGGGATTGAAATCCTTTTATTAAAACGAAGAGAGAATAATGTATGGGAAACCTTAGTGAAACCGGGGAAAAAGGCAAAACCGGGAACAAAAATCAGCTTTGGTGACGGACTTTTAATTGGAGAAGTACTGGATATTGTAGAAGAAGGAAATCGTCTGATACAGTTTCAGTATGAAGGGATTTTTGAAGAAATATTGGACAAACTGGGAGAAATGCCTCTGCCTCCTTATATTACTCATAAACTGCAGGATAAGGAACGTTATCAGACGGTATATGCAAAAAATGAAGGAAGTGCAGCAGCGCCTACAGCGGGACTTCATTTTACAAAGGAATTATTAGAAAAAATAGAAAAAAAAGGTGTGAAAATTGCTCATGTAACTCTTCATGTGGGACTTGGTACTTTTCGTCCTGTGAAGGTAGATGATGTAGAAAATCATCATATGCATTCTGAATTTTATGTAGTAGAAGAAGAACAGGCAAAAATTATCAATGAAACAAAGGCAAAGGGTGGAAGAGTGATTTCCGTAGGAACTACCAGCTGCAGAACACTTGAGTCTGCTACGGATGAAAATGGAATTTTACAGGCTAAAAGCGGCTGGACGGATATTTTTATCTATCCCGGTTACCAATTCAAGATGATTGATGCTTTAATTACTAATTTTCACTTGCCGGAGTCTACACTTTTGATGCTGGTTTCTGCGCTGGCAGGAAAAGAAAAGATTATGCATGCCTATGAAGAAGCAGTAAAAGAGCGTTATCGCTTTTTCAGTTTTGGCGATGCCATGTTTATTGAGTAACTGCTTATGGAACTGGCGGAATTTTTAGAGAAGATATCCTTGAATTCAGAAGCAAAAAAAGAACTTTTAGCTCTTCCTCTATCAGAACAGGAATATGAAAATTTCAAAGAAACTTTTCTTTATACACGGGAAACTTTTTTTGAAAGAATTGTACAGGAAAAAAATTATCGAATAAAATTGTTATACTTATACAGCAGAATGGCCTGTGAAAAATATCCGGAATTTTGCAAAATGGGTATTTCTGATGAAATCTATTATGATACTTTTTATGATTTGACAATTTGGTCAGAGGATTGTAAGGAAAAATTTAAGGAATACGGATTGAACAAGCCTCAGTGGCTTTCTATACATTTAGATGGAAGACTTTTTCGATTGGGAAGATTACAATTTGAAAAAACTACATATTACTGTGAAGGAAAGAAGATACCGGCTATCAGTATTCATATTCCTGCGGGAGAGAAGTTGGATATAGAAAAATGCAGGAACTCCTTTCAAAAAGCAGAACAATTTTTTAAAGGAGATTATATTTATTTTTGTCATTCCTGGCTGTTATATCCGGGGCTGAAGGAAGTTCTTTCTAAGTCATCTAATATTGTGAAATTTCAGGAATTCTTTGAAATTAAAGAAGTTGATTACGATGTCAGACAGGCAGAACAGCGTATTTTTGGAACAGAGCAGGAGGATTATACAAAATATCCTCAAAGTACAGGATTACAAAAAGCTGCCAGAAATTATTTGTTGGAAGGAAAGCATTTAGGAAATGGGTTTGGAATATTAAAAAAAGAGGTAGTTGGCTGAATTTCAGCCGCTACCTCTTTTACTGTCTTCAATTATTCCTGAGGACCAGCAGAAACTAAAGCTTTACCAGCTTCATTTCCTTCGTATTTAGCAAAGTTCTTAACAAATCTCTGAGCTAAATCTTTTGCTTTTGTTTCCCATTCGGAAGCATCTGCATAAGTATCACGAGGATCAAGAATGTTTGTATCAACACCTGGAAGTTCTGTAGGTACTTCGAAGTTGAAGTATGGAATTTTCTTTGTAGGAGCGTTTAAGATATCTCCGTTTAAGATTGCATCGATGATACCACGAGTATCTTTGATGGAGATACGTTTTCCTGTACCATTCCAACCTGTGTTAACAAGGTAAGCTTTTGCTCCGCTCTGCTGCATTTTCTTAACAAGCTCTTCAGCGTATTTTGTTGGATGCAGCTCTAAGAATGCCTGTCCAAAGCAAGCGGAGAATGTTGGTGTAGGTTCTGTAATTCCACGTTCTGTACCAGCTAATTTTGCTGTAAATCCAGAAAGGAAGTAGTACTGTGTCTGTTCTGGTGTCAGAATAGATACTGGAGGTAATACACCAAATGCATCTGCAGATAAGAAGATAACTTCTTTTGCAGCTGGAGCAGAAGATACAGGACGAACAATATTTTCAATGTGGTTAATTGGATAAGATACACGAGTATTTTCTGTTACACTCTTATCTGTAAAGTCGATTTTTCCTTCTGCATCTAATGTTACGTTCTCAAGAAGAGCGTCACGTTTGATTGCATTGTAGATATCTGGTTCAGAATCTTTATCTAAGTCGATAACTTTTGCGTAGCATCCGCCTTCAAAGTTAAATACACCGTTGTCATCCCAGCCGTGTTCATCATCACCGATTAAGAGACGTTTTGGATCTGTGGAAAGTGTAGTTTTTCCTGTTCCGGAAAGACCGAAGAAAATTGCTGTGTTTTCACCATTTAAGTCTGTGTTTGCAGAGCAGTGCATGGAAGCGATACCTTTTAATGGAAGGTAGTAGTTCATCATAGAGAACATACCTTTTTTCATTTCTCCGCCGTACCATGTATTTACGATAACCTGCTCACGGCTTGTGATGTTGAACATAACAGCTGTTTCAGAGTTTAATCCTAATTCTTTGTAGTTTTTAACTTTTGCTTTAGAAGCATTGTATACGATAAAGTCTGGTTCGAAGTCTTTCAGCTCTTCTTCAGTAGGCTGAATGAACATGTTTGTAACAAAATGTGCCTGCCAAGCTACTTCTACGATAAAACGGATGGCCATACGTGTATCTTTGTTTGCACCGCAGAAAGCATCTACAACATACAGTTTTTTGTTAGACAGCTCTTTTAAAGCAATATCTTTTACAGTATCCCAAGCTTCCTGTGTAGCCGGATGGTTGTCGTTTTTGTATTCATCAGAAGTCCACCATACAGTGTCTTTAGAGTTTTCATCCATAACGATGAATTTGTCTTTAGGAGAACGTCCTGTGTATACACCTGTCATTACGTTAACTGCACCCAGTTCACTTTCCTGACCTTTTTCAAAGCCTTCCAGTTCCGGTTTTGTTTCTTCAGCGAATAATAATTCATAAGAAGGGTTGTGAACAATCTCAGTTGTTCCAGTGATGCCGTATTTGCTTAAATTCAATTCTGCCATCTTACATGTACCTCTTTTCTCTTATATTAATTACGATAATCTCACCTGCCAAGACAGGTTTGCGATATCCTTTTTTAAAGAAGGGGAAAACCCTGCTTCTCTTCTATATTATACATATTTACTACAATAAATCAATAAAAAAATATATAGAAATTCTAAAATTTGTTTAAAATTTAACGACCTTATGAAGCAGAAATTGCAGCCATATCCCGATAAAATTCAGGATAGGAGATATCTACGCAGGAAGCATTTAAAATTTCTGTTTCTCCGTCAGCAGCCATACCGGCAACGGCAAAGGACATGGCAATTCTGTGATCCATATAGCTGTCTAAAACAGCGCCTTTTAAAGGCTTGCCTCCATGTATTTCCATGCCGTCTTCCGTAGGAATAATATCAGCTCCCATAGCAGATAAATGCTGCACAATAATATCCAGACGATTGGACTCTTTTACCTTTAATTCCTGCGCATCACGGATGACGGTAGTACCTTGGGCAAAGGCTGCCATAACAGCAAGCATCGGAAGTTCGTCAATGAGAGTGGGAATAAGTGCGCCTTCGATAACTGTTGCTTTTAACTCGCTGTGTTTTACCAGAATATCGGCCACAGGCTCTTTTCCGTATTCCCTCTTATTTAAAAGCTGAATATCTGCGCCCATTTCTTCGCATACTTTTAGAATTCCATCTCGTGTAGGATTTATTCCTACATCTTTGATTAAAATTTCAGAACCGGGGATTAAAAGTCCGGCGGCAATAAAATAAGCCGCAGAAGAAATATCTCCGGGAACAATGACCTTTTGTCCTTCTAAAACGGGATTGCCTGCAATAGATGCAGTTGTTCCTTCAGAAATAACGTCGGCACCAAAAGAGCGGAGCATCAGTTCTGAATGGTTGCGGGAGAGATAAGGTTCTGTTACCTTTGTAATGCCATCTGCATACATTCCGGCTAATAAAACACAGGATTTTACCTGTGCAGAGCTTACCGGTGAAAGATAATGGATAGGTTTTAAAGGATGTCCTGTTATTTTCAGCGGCGCACAGCCGTTGCCGGATATACTTTCAATTTCGCCTCCCATTAAAGAAAGAGGGGTAATAATTCGTGTCATAGGGCGTTTTTGAATGGAAGCATCTCCGGTTAAAGTGGTACAAAATGATTGTCCGGCTAAAATACCGGATAAAAGGCGGGTGGTAGTTCCGCTGTTTCCTGCATCTAACACGGCTTTCGGAGCTTCTAAGCCATGAAGTCCTTTTCCGTGAATTAAAATTTCAGAGGGAAGCTGTTCAATTTCAATTCCCATTTTTTCAAAGCAGGAGATGGTAGACAGACAATCAGCGCCTTTTAAAAAATTGCTAATGGAAGTTGTTCCTTTTGCCAGCGCTCCGAACATAACAGCTCTGTGAGAGATGGATTTGTCTCCCGGAACTGTGATTTCTCCTCTAAGAGGAGCAGATTTTTTAAAAACCATAGAAGAACCTCCTATCTCTCATAAATTTTATAGTTGCGCTTTGTAAGCTGTTCCGCAGCCTGTTTTAAAGCGTCTTCGTCATAAAATTCGATTTTTAATACACCGTCTTCAAATTCTCTGTTATGAAGAATACCGATGTTTTTGATGCTGATATTATTCATAGAAAGAATAGTTGCAATGGTAGCGATAGAACCTGTTTCATCAATAATATCGCAATAGAGTGCAAAATCCTTTTTGATTGGTCCGCTGGGGGCATCGCTAAAGGAATTTCGATATTCTTTGGACTGGGAAAACATATCATAAAGCCCGTCAGCGTCTTTTTGATCTACTAAATATTTTGCCTGTACAATTAAGCGTATGTATTCATCTAAAACTTTCGAGATATGTTCCGGATTTTCCAGACAAATCTGCTGCCACATATATGGAGAAGAAGATGCAATACGGGTAATATCCTTAAAGCCGCCTGCTGCAATGGTTTTCATGTGCTCCAGAGGAGAGTCCAGTTTCTTTACCACATTTACGAGAGACGCTGCCACAATATGGGGCAGATGACTGATTGCCGCAGTAATAAAATCATGTTCGTCCCAAGTCAAAATCATAGGCAAAGCGCCAATGGAAGTTACCAGTTCTGTATACTTTCCTATTTTATCAAGACTGACCTCCTCAGAGGGGGTAAGAATATAATAAGCATTTTCAATTAAATGGTCTGTGGAGTGTTCATACCCCATATTTTCACTGCCTGCCATGGGATGTCCCCCGATAAAATTGAAAGCCATGTCAAGCTCTGTGATTTTTCGATGAATTTCTCCTTTTACACTGCCTACATCCGTGAGGATACAACTGGGACGGATAACCTGCTTCAGCCACGGAAGACATTCGATGTTATAATCTACCGTAGCGCATAAAAAGATATAGTCGCAAAGGGCAAAGCGTGGGTCGTGCTCATTGCAGGGAATGTCTACAATTCCGTCAAAAACCGCATCCTTTAATGTATCTGTTGTGCGGTTATAAGCGATAATCTGATAATCCGGATGAAATTTTCGTATTGCTTTTGCAATGGAGCCGCCAATCAGCCCCAGACCGATAAAACCAATAGTTGTGGTTTCCATATAGTTCCATACTCCTTCTAATTAAACTCCTGTCAAACAGTATCATTTTATGACAGGTTTTTGTAATTGTCAATTCTATGGATGCAGTCGAATAAAAGAAGAAAAAAACTTGTTTAATTTGAATAAAATACTTGAAATATATCAATTTTTTTAGTAAAATATACACATAATATATTTGGGAGGTATTACATATGGACGTTTTTAGAACCGACAGAATTAGAAATGTGGTCCTGCTTGGTCATGGGGGCGCCGGAAAAACAAG
This sequence comes from uncultured Blautia sp., assembly GCA_900539145.1. Lineage (GTDB taxonomy): Bacteria > Bacillota > Clostridia > Lachnospirales > Lachnospiraceae > Blautia. The sequence continues at coordinate 14,616 of UQAX01000024.1, read as the reverse complement.
TCTGGCAGAGGCAATGGCTTATTTATCAGGTATTACAAGCCGATTAGGAAAGGTAACAGATGGCAACACAATCAGTGATTTTGATAAAGAAGAAATAAAGAGAAAATTTTCAATTTCTACATCTGTAATTCCGGTTGAATGGGGAAAAGTAAAAATTAATGTATTGGATACTCCGGGCTATTTCGATTTCGTGGGGGAAGTTGAAGAAGCAGTAGGAGCGGCTGACGCAGCGATTATCGTTGTTTCCGGTAAAGACGGTGTTCAGGTAGGAACACAGAAGGCATGGGAGCTGTGCGAAAAATATAATCTCCCAAGAATGTTCTTTGTTACGGAAATGGATATTGATGATGTCAGCTATCGTCAGGTAGTAGAGCAGCTTACAGAGCTGTACGGCAAAAAAATTGCGCCGTTGCACATGCCAATTCGAGAAGACGGTAAATTTGTGGGATATGTAAATATCGTAAAACAGGCAGGTCGAAGATATATTGAAAGAGGACAGAAAAAGGAATGCCCTGTTCCGGAATATCTGAATGAATATTTAGAGAAATATCATGAGACTTTAATGGAGTCTGTGGCTGAAATCAGCGAAGAATTTATGGATCGTTATTTTGCAGGAGAAGAATTTTCCGTAGCAGAGGTTTCCGCTGCATTGAAGATGAATATTTCTGACGGAAGCATTATTCCGGTATGTATGGGTTCTGCTGTAAATATTCAGGGTGTGGCAAACCTTTTGGATGATATCTGCGGATATTTCCCAAGTCCGGATCAGAAGACCTGTGCAGGTATGAACACAAAAACCAATGAAATTTATCAGGCAAACTACGATTTTACAAAAGCAAAATCAGCTTATGTATTTAAGACAATCGTAGATCCTTTCTTAGGTAAATATTCACTGGTTAAGGTATGCTCCGGTGTTATTAAAGGAGACGATGTTCTCTTTAACGTATCCAAGGACTCCGAAGAAAAGCTGAACAAACTCTATGTTCTGGAAGGTTCTAAACCAATAGAAGTAGCAGAGCTTCATGCGGGAGATATCGGCGCTATTGCCAAACTCAGTACCGTAACAACAGGAGACACACTGGCTACAAAGACTACGCCAATCCTTTATGGTAAAACAGATATTTCCACTCCTTATACTTACAAACGTTATCAGACAGTAAATAAGGGTGATGACGATAAAGTATCTCAGGCATTGGCAAAGATGATGCAGGAGGATTTAACATTGAAAGCAGTCAACGATGCACAGAACCGTCAGACTTTATTATATGGTATCGGCGAACAGCATCTGGACATTGTGGTAAGCAAATTAAAAGAACGCTATAAAGTAGATATTGTTTTATCTGAACCGAAAGTTCCGTTTAAAGAAACTATTCGTAAAAAATCAGACGTAGAATATAAATACAAAAAACAGTCCGGCGGACATGGACAGTACGGTCATGTAAAAATGACATTTGAACCATCCGGCGATTTGGAAACACCGTATGTATTTGAACAGACTGTTGTAGGCGGAGCAGTTCCGAAGAACTACTTCCCGGCAGTAGAAAAGGGTATTCAGGAGTCTGTATTAAAAGGTCCTGTTGCTTCTTATCCGGTAGTAGGTGTAAAAGCTACTTTATATGATGGTTCTTATCATCCGGTAGACTCCTCTGAAATGGCATTTAAAACAGCAGCTATTCAGGCATTTAAGAAAGGCTTTATGGAAGCATCACCTGTATTGTTAGAGCCAATCGTATCCATGAAGGTAAGCGTACTGGATAAATTTACCGGAGACGTTATGGGCGATTTGAACAAGAGAAGAGGTCGTGTACTGGGAATGAACCCGGATACTACACGGAAAGGTTACACGGTTGTAGAAGCCGATGTACCAATGCTTTCCATTTACGGATATTCCACAGACCTTCGTTCCATGACTGGAGGAAGCGGTGAATTTTCTTATGAATTTGCCCGCTATGAACAAGCGCCTTCTGATATTCAGGAGAAAGAAATTGCGGCTCGTGCAAAAGCGGAAGAGGAATAATTAAAAGATAGAAAATTGAAAAATAAGAGGTTGTTGCTTTGAATATTCAGAATATGTATTGAAAGCGGCAGCCTCTTTTTTATTTCACAGGAAATTACGTTTTACTGTTGTAACCGGATAAAAAGGATGATACAATACTGAACAAAGCAAAATTGCTTGGAAAGGTTGGTAGAAAGTATGAAAAAAATTGCAGCAGGACTTGGTATACTGCTTCTGGCATTTGTTTATTATTACATTACATTGCCGGCAATTAACATTCACGAAAGTGGATTTTGGTTTTTCCTTGGTACGGTAGTTGTTTTACTGCTGGTAATTTATGCGATCCGCAAGAAGCTTCGCAGTCCACAGGAAATCAAAAGCAGTAAGGTTATGAAAGCAGGACTGTTTTTGGTTCTTGCAATTATTGTTGTTTATGGTGTGGGAACTTTGTTATCTTCCCCTATTGTCAATGCGAAAAAATATCAGCAGTTGGTAACACCGGAAGAGAGAGATTTTACAGAAGACATTAAGGAAATCAGTTATGACCAAATTCCTCTGTTAGACAAAGACTCCGCAGAGCTTCTGGGAAACAGAAAAATGGGAAGTATGGTAGATATGGTGTCTCAGTTTGAAGTGAGCAGTCTGTATTCTCAGATTAACTATCAGGGACAGCCTTATCGTGTCACACCTCTTGTATATGCCAGCGGAATTAAATGGCTGACAAACCAGAAGGAGGGAATTCCTGCCTATATCCGAATTGATATGGCAACACAGAATACAGAACTGGTAAAATTGGACAAACCGATTAAATATTCAGAGTCAGAATATTTTAACCGAAACATTTATCGTCATTTGCGTTTTAAATATCCGACTTATATGTTTGACCAGTTAAGCTTTGAAATTGACGATGAAGGAACACCGTACTGGATTTGTCCTGTAAAGAAATTTAACATCGGTTTATTCGGAGGGCAGACTATCGGCAGAGTGGTACTTTGCAATGCACAGACAGGTGAGACAAAGGATTATAAAATTGAGGATTGCCCACAGTGGGTAGACCGTGCATATCCGGCAGACTTGCTTTTAGAGCTTTATAATTACCACGGAATGTTGAAAAACGGTTTCTTTAACAGTGTTTTAGGGCAGAAGGGATGTCTGAAAACAACAGACGGAAATAACTATTTGGCACTGGATGATGACGTATGGGTATATACCGGTGTTACATCAGTCAGCGGAGATAAGTCTAACGTAGGATTTGTACTGATGAACCAGAGAACTATGGAAACAAGATATTATGCCTGTGACGGAGCGCAGGAGCGTTCTGCTATGGACTCCGCAGAAGGTCAGGTACAGAACTTGAAATATCAGGCGGCATTCCCGCTTCTGCTGAATATTTCAGACCAGCCGACATACTTTATGGCATTAAAGGACGGCGCAGGTCTTGTAAAGAAATATGCTATGGTAAATGTGCAGAAATATCAGACCGTTGCCATTGGAGATACCGTTGCAGAATGTGAGAAGAATTATGAAAAACTGCTGGCAGACAATGGTATTGCATCAGGTGTGGGAACAGAAAGTGATATTTCCATGACAGGAACCATTGAAAAGATGGCACAGGCAGTTATTGAAGGAAACTCTCACTTCTATATTACACTGGGTGGTGAAAACGCAGAAGTAAAAGGACTGGAAGCAGGACAGACAGCGCAGAAATATATTTTTGATGTTCCGGTGACAGAATATCCGGAAATTGTGGGATATGATGTAGGCGATACTTTGACCGTACATTTTATTCCGGGAGAACCGATTTCCACAGTAACGGCTTTAGGTGATAAAAAACCGGAGACAGGGGTTGACAAAAAAGAAACCACTGAGTAAAATATGTATAGTTTCATACAGACAGACGTAGAAGAGGAGTATTAAGAAAAACTGCGTATAAAGAGAGCTGCCGTTTGGTGCAAGGCAGATACGTAAGCTTCCCAACTCGCCTTGGAGTTCCCAAATTGAACAGTATTTTGCTTTAAGTAGATTTGGGCGGGATTTCCCGTTACAGAAAAATGAGTGCACAGATAAGCATCTGTGAATTAGAGTGGTACCGCGGAATTTAAGCCCTTTCGTCTCTGAATTAGGAGATGAGAGGGCTTCTTTATTTTTACAATACAGGAGGAAAAGAAAATGGCAGTACCTTATAATCATAAGGCGATTGAACAGAAATGGCGTAAAAACTGGGAAGAAAACCCGGTAAATGTTGATGATGGCAAAAAACCAAAATATTATTGTCTGGATATGTTCCCATATCCATCAGGAAACGGTCTTCATGTAGGACATTGGAGAGGCTATGTAATCTCTGACGTATGGAGTCGTTTTAAAATGATGCAGGGATATTATTTAATTCATCCAATGGGTTGGGATGCTTTTGGACTTCCGGCAGAAAACTATGCAATTAAAATGGGTGTGCATCCTTCTAAATCCACAGCAGAAAATGTAAAGAACTTCAAAAGACAGTTAAATGATATTTCTGCTATTTATGACTGGGACAGAGAAGTAAATACCACAGATCCGGAATTCTATAAATGGACACAGTGGATTTTTGTAAAAATGTTCAAAGAAGGTCTGGCTTATGAGAAAGAATTCCCAATTAACTGGTGTCCTTCCTGTAAAACAGGTCTTGCAAATGAAGAAGTTGTAAACGGTAAATGTGAACGCTGCGGCGCAGAAGTAACAAAGAAAAATCTGCGTCAGTGGATGCTGAGAATTACAAAATACGCAGACCGTTTATTAAATGATTTGGATAAACTGGATTGGCCTGAAAAAGTTAAAAAGATGCAGGCAGAATGGATTGGAAAATCCTATGGTGCAGAAGTTCAGTTCCCAGTAGAAGGAAAAGACGAAAAAATCACCGTTTATACTACAAGACCGGATACACTTCACGGCGCAACCTTTATGGTATTAGCTCCGGAACATGCGATGGCAAAAGAATTGGCAACTGACGAAACGAGAGAAGCCGTAGAAAAATATATTTATGATGCTTCTATGAAATCTAACGTAGACCGTCTTCAGGATAAAGAAAAAACAGGTGTGTTTACAGGAAGCTATGCAATTAACCCATTAAATGGCAAGAAAACTCCAATCTGGTTATCTGATTATGTATTGGCTGACTATGGTACAGGGGCAATTATGTGTGTACCTGCTCATGATGACCGTGACTTTGAATTTGCAAAGAAATTCAATATTCCGATTATTCAGGTTATTGCAAAAGACGGAAAAGAAATCGAAAACATGACAGAAGCTTATACAGAAGCTTCCGGAACCATGATTAACTCCGGTGAATGGAATGGAATGGAGTCTGCGGTTCTGAAAAAAGAAGCTCCTGAAATGATTGAAAAAATGGGTATCGGACGCAAAACCGTAAACTTCAAATTACGTGACTGGGTATTCTCACGTCAGCGTTACTGGGGTGAACCAATTCCGATTATTCACTGCCCGAATTGCGGTAATGTGCCTGTTCCGGAAGACCAGCTTCCATTGACACTGCCTGATGTAGAGTCTTATGAGCCAACAGGTACAGGAGAGTCCCCATTAGCAGGCATTGAAGAATGGGTAAACACTACTTGTCCATGCTGTGGAGCGCCTGCTAAGAGAGAAACCAATACCATGCCTCAGTGGGCCGGTTCTTCTTGGTACTTCCTGCGCTATGTAGATAATAAAAATACAGAAGCATTGGTTTCCAAAGAAAAAGCAGAAAAATATCTTCCGGTAGATATGTATATCGGTGGTGTAGAGCATGCGGTACTGCATCTTCTGTATTCCCGTTTCTACACAAAATTCCTGCATGATATCGGCGTAGTTGATTTTGACGAACCATTCTTGAAACTGTTTAATCAGGGTATGATTACAGGTAAGAACGGTATTAAGATGAGTAAATCAAAAGGAAATGTGGTTTCTCCTGATGATTTAGTAAGAGACTACGGCTGTGACGCATTAAGACTTTACGAATTATTCGTAGGTCCGCCGGAATTAGACGCAGAATGGGATGACAGAGGTATTGATGGTGTATATCGTTTCATTAACCGTTTTTGGAAACTGGCTATGGACAGCAAGGAAGCAAATGTAGCAGAAACAAAAGAAATGGTAAAAATACGTCATAAACTGGTTTATGACATTACACAGCGTCTGGAAAGCTTCAGCCTGAATACGGTTATTTCCGGATTTATGGAATACAATAACAAGCTGATTGAGATTGCGAAAAAAGAAGGCGGCGTAGACAAAGCAACTATTGAAGCCTTTGTACAGCTTTTAGCACCGTTTGCTCCTCATGTGGCAGAAGAATTATGGCAGGAATATGGTCATACAGACTCTGTATTCCACACACAGTGGCCGACAGCAGATGAAGAAGCTATGAAGGATGATGAAATCGAAGTTCCTGTTCAGATTAACGGAAAGACAAAAACTGTAATTTCCATCAGTGCAGAGGCGACAAAAGAAGAAGCGATTGAAGCGGGTAAAGCAGCCATTGCAGATAAATTGACAGGAAATATTGTAAAGGAAATTTATGTTCCGAAGAAAATTATTAACATTGTCATGAAGTAAGTCATGCGAATAGAAATGACGCAGATAGTAGAAATATTGTCTGCGTTATTTTTTGTTTCATAGGAAATTATGCAACAGTACAATCTTTTTTATGATTATAATGGTGTAAATAATTACAAAGTATGATATTATGAGAAATATAAGTACTAGACTACGTTAGAACATGAAACAATTTTGAATATGGAGGTGTTTAAATGGATAAAAAACACGGCTTTTTGGTTACTTACCTAATTATTCCGATATGTTTTCTGGTTGCAGTTATTGTGGTCGGCTTGATAAGAAGACATTCTTTGATTGAAATTTATAATGACGGGTTGGGGCTTACAGCATTATATTATCTTTTCGCCAGTTTGTTTATTTATATTCGCTGGGAATATTTTTCAAATAAGAAGTAAGGAGGGAAGTGATGGAGATTATTTATACAGCGCTAGGTGCTATTGTATGTATGGTTTTGGTAATTTCTGTTGATGCGGGAATAACAAAACTATTTGATGAGAATAGTATTATGCAAAAAAATTATATTAAGATGTCGCTTTCTTATTTTATTGGAATTTTCATTTTTCTTTTAATTGTGAGATTGATTTTTTTATAAAGAAGTATATTTATAAAATTATCAGTAATGCAAAAAATTTGAATTTTGAAGGTGATAAAGATGATTAAAGATTTAATGTATATTGAATTGAAAACAGGATATTCTGATGACGGCCCGGCATGGATTGGATATGTAAAAACTTCAAAAACCAAGAAAACTATTTACTTTAATAATCATGCTTTTCAGAAATATAATAGCGGTTATTCGAATTATATAGATATTGAAAACGGAGATGAATATTGGATTTCCGGATTAAAGAAGGAAGAAAGTAATCGTCATTGGGCAGGGCGTGGAAAAATTATGATTGACCGTAGAGCTGTTGACGAATATCTTGCTTTGATTGGAGAAAAAGGATTACCCTTAAATTTATTTGAAGTAATTGATATTGAAGATAGATTTCCAGTTGAAAGAATAAATGGATTGTTGAATGAAAAGGAATAAATAATTGGGCATGTACCAAGCGTGGCAAATGATAATTTTTATGGGTAATCATGGGAGGGAAAATTTATGTTATATCTACTGCTAATTATTATAGGTCTTTTATTTTATATTGAAATTGATAAATTAAAAAAACAAATAAAAGCCCAGCAAAATCAGATTGACGTTTTATGCAAACAGACAGGAAATAATCAGTTGGCAACATATTATATAGCAGATGAAGACAAAGAATATATTCTTCATCTTAAAAATAATGGAAAAGAAGTAGAAGCGGTAAAAAAAGTGAGAGAAATTACCGCCATGGGACTAGTAGAAGCAAAACAGTATGTTGACTTATTATAAGCAATTCTCAGTTTCTGTCCTGTTCTTTTATAGAGAAATAGAACTATGACACTGCAGAGAACTTGAAAGGTCAAAAACCTTGCAAGTCCTCTTGTATAGATAAAGTTAAATATTAAGCTGTGAAAAATCAATAGATAAATCTGTATAGATACCGGCTTTTATGATATCAGAAAAAGTGAATTCCTGAGTATCTTCATTTTCAAAATTGTATACCAGAATTCTATTCTTATCTGAGTCAACAAGCCAATATTCTTTTACACCGGCAGTGCGATATTTAAAAAGTTTTGTGAAGTAGTCCATTCGCCGGCTGCCGGATGATACAATTTCTATTATCCAGTCGGGGGCACCTACACATCCTTTGTCTGTGAGCTTGCTTTTGTCACATATAACACTTATATCCGGCTCAACGTAATTTTTGTTGTCTTCAGATAAAAATACTGCAAATGGGGCTGTAAATGTTTCGCAAGTACCACTATGATTTGAAATATATTGGTAGATTTTACTATGCAGAAAACCAGAAATTCGTTGATGTTTTGTGCTGGGCGGTGTCATGTAATAAATCTTTCCGTCAATCAATTCCGCCCTAGTCCCGTCCGGTAAGGCGTAAATATCTTCAATAGTGTAATCTTGTTCTTGAGGTAAAGCCATATAAACACTTCCTTTCAAATGGTTATTTATGCTCTTTTCTTAATTCCTTTACAAATGCCATGATATCATCATCAGAAATTAAACCTGTGCGTACTGTTTCGCCGGATATTTCTTTTTGTAATAATTCCATGGCATAAGCGGCAGAGTTTACAATACGAACGGTGTTTCCTTCTACAATAAATGTGATGCGGTCACCGCTGGTTACTCCAAGAATTTCACGAATATCCTTGGGAATAGTAACCTGACCTTTTGACATGACTTTTGCATTATCTATAAATATATTTGCTGCCATAATATTACACCACCTTTTATAAAATAGGGAAAGTAGGATTATTCCTACTTTCCAGTATATGCAGTTTTCTAAGAAAAATCAATCGGAAAAATACCTTGAATTCTTGCAGTTCTGTTCACAGAACTCATAATCAGATTTGCTGGTTATATAAAATCATAAATCCTTTAAGTAAACAGATTTTTGCTTACACGTCTGAGTATATTTGTTATAATAGTCGTAGGAATAATCAGACATAGGAAAAGCGTTTTATTGTTTCCATATTTTTAGTTTATTACTACATATTATATATAGTACATGAAATCAAGGGAAATTAGAAGTTAAAGAGGCGAGGAAATGCTGGAAATTAGATATGTTCAATTAGAAGATAAGGAGTTTTGGTATAATCTTGATAAGCATTTGCCAGAACAGGAATTTGACAGTAAAGTTAGAGAAGAAAGATGAAATGTTTTATTAGATGATAATAAACCGATAGGCTTGTTGAGATATAATCTTTTTTGGGATAATACGCCATTTTGTACAATGTTATTTGTTGATTGGAATTATCAGGGAAAAGGTTATGGGAAAAAACTTATGGAGCATTGGGAAGCTGATATGAAATCACAAGGATATGGTATGCTTCTGACTTCTACACAGGTTGATGAAGAAGCACAGCATTTTTATAGAAAATTAGGATATAAAGATTGTGGTGGTTTTGTTATAGATATTCCGGGATATGAGCAACCAATGGAACTGTTTCTTATTAAGGGAATTTAGCAAATTTGAAAGTTGTGGAGACAGATATGAAAGAATTTACCTATGTTACTTTAAGACAAAAACCAGAATTAAAAGAAGCGGCTGCTGCATGGTTTCATGATAAATGGGAAGTGCCACAAGAAGCGTATCTTGAATGTATGGAAGCATATCTCAATCATGAAACAGAATATGGTTGGTATCTCTGCTTAGAAAGTGGGCGCATTGTAGGTGGTCTGGGTGTGATTGAAAATGATTTTCATAACAGGAAAGACCTTACGCCAAATGTATGCGCAGTATATACAGAACAGGAATACCGCTGTCAAGGAATTGCCGGACAATTACTAGATATTGTTGTGAAGGATATGAAGTCAAAGGGAATTACTCCTGTCTATTTGATTACAGACCATGTAAACTTTTATGAAAAATATGGCTGGGAATTTTTGTGTATGGTTCAAGGGGATAATGAGCCTGATATGACAAGAACGTATATCCATAGATAATTTCCAGTTTGTGGTGCAATAATTACAATTTATTAAACAGATACTTTATTTGGAGGTGACTTTTTATGTTTCAAAAAGCAATCATAATTGGCTGTCCGGGTGCGGGAAAAAGCACATTTGCGAGAAAACTGAGTGATAAAACGCATTTGCCTTTGTACTATCTTGATATGCTATGGCACAAGCCGGACAGGACAACTGTGGACAGAAATATATTTGACGAGAAATTAAAAGAAATTATTTTAAAGGATAAATGGATTATTGATGGAAATTACGGAAGAACCCTTGAAATGCGTATTCAAGCGTGTGAAGCTATATTTTTATTAGATTTTCCGGTAGAGGAATGTTTGACCGGAGCAAAATCACGCATAGGCAAACAACGTGTAGATATGCCATGGATAGAGAACGAGTTTGATGAAGAATTTAGACAATGGATTATGGATTTTCCTAAAAATGAATTGCCAATGGTATATGAATTGCTTGATAAATACAAAGGCGAAAAGAGTATTTATGTCTTCCACTCAAGGGCTGATATAGATGATTATTTATTAAAGACGTTTGGGTAATAGGGGTGAGATAAATTGTGGATATAGTAAAAGTTACAGATGATTTGGAAAAAAAGAAAATTGCACGGAATGTGCTCGAAGCATTGCCCGGCTGGTTTGGTATTCCTGAAGCAAGAGAGGAATATATAGAAGACTCTGTTGGGAAACCTTTCTATTGTGCACGCAAAAATGAAAAAAACATTGGTTTTTTATATTTGAAAGAGACAGGAAAAGATACAGTGGAATTGGCAGTGATAGGCGTGTTAAAAGAATATCATCATAATGGAATTGGTAAGGTATTATTTGAATACGCGAAAAAAGAAATTCAGGAAAAGGGATATTCTTTTATTCAGGTTAAAACAGTTCAAATGGGAAAATATGAAACCTATGATGAAACAAACAGGTTTTATTTGGCTCTTGGTTTTAAAGAATTTGAGGTGTTTCCAACACTATGGGATAAATGGAACCCATGTCAAGTATATATTATGGCAGTATAATGTTTTACAATATATAAAATATAGAGATTTGAGGAGATATTTCAGAGTAAAGAAAATAGATTTGAAGTAGATTATAAAGAGACGGGCTTTGCAAGTGAGAAAGTAGTATATGTTGATAAAGATGCGGATGTAAATTATCTTTTTATTGCAAGTGGAATTTGAGGTGTATTATGGCATCAAGTAAAGAATATTTGGAATTTATTTTAGGACAGTTATCCGAATTAGAAGAAATTGGATATCGTGCTATGATGGGAGAATTTATTATCTATTATCGTGGCAAGATTGTTGGCGGTATTTATGATAATAGATTGCTTGTCAAACCGGTAAAATCGGCAATTAGTTATATGCCAATGGTTTTGTACGAGCTGCCCTATGAGGGAGCGAAAGAAATGTTATTGGTAGAGAAAGTAGAAAATAAAGAGTTTTTAACAGGTTTGTTTAATGCTATGTATGAGGAACTACCAATCCCAAAAACCAAAAAGAAAAAGTAAATAATCTCCGGTCTATATTGCAACAATTTATAAACTTGTTGTATATAAATGAGCATAAAATTTTTAGACTATTGACATCGCAAAGATATAGGAAATAGTAGAGGATTTGAGAAACTAGAAATTTTTCAAATCCTCTTTTTCTATGGATTAAAAATTTTTATCTTGACTCTCCACTTGCGTAAGGGCTTATGATAAAGAAAAAAGGAGAAAATATGAAGACAGTTAAAGAGGTATCAGAATTGACAGGGATTAGCATTAGAACCTTGCGTTATTATGACGAAATCGGATTATTAAAACCAACAAAGATAACGGCAGCAGGGTATCGTTTATATGATGAAAATTCATTGAAACAGCTACGTGAGATTATGTTTTATCGAGAATTTGAAATCCCTCTGTCAGAAATAAAAATGATTATGGAACAACGTGAAAAAAATAATCGGAAAATCCTTGAAACACAGAAAAATATATTAGAAATGAAACGCAATCATCTGAATAGTATAATTGAACTGATTTCCGATGTGATGCAAAATGAAGAGCCTATGAGTTTTGAAGGTTTTAGCTATGATGACATTCAAAAAATGATTTGTCACTCTTTAGAGATTATGAGTGAAAAGGACAAAAAGATAATTTCTGAGAAGTACGGAAATATGGAAACATTCCTAGAAGATGCGTTAGAAAGTTTTAAAGATGAAAAGGCTTGTGAGAGCTTAATTGGGATATACGGAAGCAAAGAAAAGGCAGTGGAAGCAAGCTTGAAAGCAACAGGAGATAAGGGAGAATTTATTAAAAATAAGGATGCAATAGATAAAACATATAAGAAATTTGCCTATGCAATGAAAAACACAGATGATATTATGGCAATGGAAGCTGTTAAGGAATTGGGGGAAAACTATAAAAATTTTTTTAAGATGGATAATGCGAAAGCTTTATTATTAAAAGTCGCAAAAGATTATCTAAATCATTCTCGGTTAGAAAAAGGAACAGACAGACAGTATGGAAAAGGGATTACAAAATATATTGGAGAAGCTATTTCTAAATATTATGGGGAATGGGAGGCGTAGCGCTTAATCATTGTAATAAAATATAGCTTTTGATATAATGTCTTTAATAAAAAATGCAAAAAATATATTTTTCAGGGGGATAAAATTGTTAATTATGTCAAAATGAATTAAAATGACTAAATTAAAAAAATTGATGACCAAATTGAAGTATAGTAGCATTAAGTGAATTGAAGGTGATTGCTATCATGAGTATAAGGAAAAGAGGAAAATAGCAAGGAGGATTGTTATGTGTGAGAAAAAAGAATTGACATTTTCAATATTTATTTTGTATGCGCTTGCAGAAAAGTGGCAAATGTCTCCTGCTTCTGTATATAAAATATTAAATACAACAGGAATTTTGGATAATTATATTATTAGATGTTATGATGTGCTTCATACACAGGGGAAAGAGTATTTAGTAGAAGATATTACGGAGTTTGTAAGAGAAAAAGGAGTTCTTGTATGATTGTTTATCATGGAGCAACAGATATTATAAAGAAGCCAGATGTATTTCATTCGAAAAGATATTTAGATTTCGGTAAAGGTTTTTATATTACTTTTTGAAGAACAGGCACAGAAATGGGCAGTACGAAAGGGAATGCGTCAAGAAAAACCAGCGATTGTAAATGTTTACGAATTGATTGAGGATTGGAGCAATTTCAATGTATTGTCCTTTGAAAAGGAAAATGAAAAGTGGATTGATTTTGTATGTGTATGTCGTAAAGGGCTGGCACTAAATCAAAAATATGATATTGTTTTAGAAAATGTGCGGATGATGATGTATTCAAAACAGTAGATATGTACTTTAAAGGACTTTGGGACAAGAAAAAAGTTTTAGAGGAATTGAGGTATTGTAAAATGAATAATCAAATATGTATTGTTAATCAAGAAACTTTGGATAAAATTCTTGTTTTTAAAGAAGCATATGAGGTTGTAAAACATGGTAGATAAAAAGGAATTGGAAGAAGTATATAAGCAAAATCTGGAAAACGATATTATTAACGCAATTTCTAAAATTAAAAAAATAGAACTTAGAAAAGCATTTGATATTTACTATTCCAGTAAATTGGCAGAACAAATAGAAAAGGGAAAATATGGAATAGAAAATTTAGATGCAAAATATTTGGCAGAGGATTTAATTGAAAATGAACCGAAACTATTTAAAGAAACCAAAACATTTACAAATAAAGGCAGTAGATGAAATTAGATGCAATTAAGCACAGTATGGTTAGAATGTAATTTCTGATATGGAAAGAGGTACTGCTTATGAAAAAGAAAGTGTACTTGATAATTTGTATTTTTACAATCATGGACTTGTTATTTGGAGAAATTCCTCGCTTTATTACAAGAGTACAAGAACGAGGATTTGCAGGTGTTAATTATGGATTAGTGATATTTCCGATATTGATTAGTATAGCTGCATTTTATCTATATAGAAAACAGAAATAAGCTTAATTTAATAAATCCATCATATCTTAACACAGATATAGGGAGGAAAAGCTATGGGTAGAAAAGGAAAAATTGTATTTGGAATTATTACAATTATTGCAGTTTGCATTTCATCCGTAATCGGATTAACCTTTTTACCGAATGATATAAAGTATGAAATAGTTTTTCGATTTTTCTGTATGTTTGCGCCATGTATGACGATACTGTGTATTATTAATTTGCTAAAAGAAGAGAAATAAACAAGCATAAGATTATTTTAGTATGTAGGTATTCATTATGAAATCAAATAAATTTATACAAACCATAGAAATTGACTGGAATAGAATTCCGGAACGTTCTTATTTAAGGAATATTTCTGCTCTGAAAAATTTAAAATATTTGGAATTTAACAGTAATATTACCTTTTTTGCTGGAGAAAATATAGTGGTTCAGTTGTCAAGACAAAAATCTAAGGTTTTTATAATGAACTGATA
>UQAX01000023.1 GCA_900539145.1 uncultured Blautia sp. | reverse complement strand
TAATAGACCCTTATAGGGTCAAAGCAAGCCACCGGCTAAGCCGGTGGTCTTGACTATATAAGAAATTAAATATATTAGCTGACTAATAAATATCATGTGACTTATTTCTAAAAAAAGTGTAAAATATCAAATATTTACTTGATATTTCATAACTTCTGCCATAATATAAGTTAGTCGACTAAATAATATAGCGAAAACTTCGTATTCACTGTATGAAGGAAAGGAGCATAAAAATTAAAATGGAGAAGGATGACAGTCTGCATGGAAAATTTGTGCAGCTTACCCATCTGTATTACAGAAATACATTTAAGATTTTAAGTGAAACAGGCATTCATCCCAAGCAAATTCCACTGCTGATTTTATTGGATAAGCGGGATGGTATGAGCCAAAAGGAAATCTCAGAAGGACTGCATATCAGCGCTCCTACTGTGGCAGTTTCCATGAAACGTATGGAAAAAGCAGGGATTATTGAGAGAAGAAATGATGAGCATGACCAGAGAATGGTGCGTATTTATCTTACGGCACAGGGAAAGAAAATGATTGAAAAATCCAGAAAATGTGTGGAAGAAAATGAAAAAATGGTCTTTTCCGGTTTTTCAGAGAGTGAAATGTGTCTCATGAAACGCTTTTTTGACCAGATGATTAAAAACTTGGGCGGAGATGATAAGCACCATTGTTGTATGTAGGCAGTAAAGGAGGACACTATGTTAAAAATGTTTCATTATATGAAAGAACGATGGCATTACATTGTAATGATTATCCTTCTTTTATTTGTTCAGGCATTTTGTGATTTGTCTTTGCCGGATTATACATCTAAGATTGTAAATGTAGGAATTCAGCAAAAAGGCGTGGAAGACGGAGTGCCGGAGACCATTGAACAGAAAAATTTAGAAACACTGCTGTTGTTTATGGAGCAGGAGGAACAGGATACGGTACTAAACGCTTATGAGATAGAAGATGAGCAATATCGGTTAAAGAAAATCACAAAAGAGGAAAGAGAAGAACTCAATAGCATTTTGGGTATTCCGGAGCTGATTGCAGGCAGTATGAAAGAAGAGGAGCTTCAGGCCACAGCGCAGATGCCTGCGGAGCAAAGAGAAGCTTTTTTAGAAGATGCCAGAGAAAAGCTTTCGGAAATTCCCGACTCTATTATCACCCAGAGAGCCGTAAGCTTTGTGCAGGAGGAATATAAACAGCAGGGTCAGGATATGGATAAGCTCCAGACCAATTATATTTTATTCAGCGGCTTAAAGATGCTGGGACTGGCATTTCTTGCCATGGCAGCAGCGATTATGGTTACTTTCTTGTCTTCACAGGTTGCGGCAACACTGGGAAGAAATTTAAGAAACAGTGTTTACCGTAAGGTAATTTCTTTTTCGGGAGAGGAATTAAACCATTTTTCCATTGCTTCTTTGATTACCAGAAGCACTAACGATGTGCAGCAGGTACAAATGCTTTTTACCATGCTGTTTCGTATTGTTTTGTATGCGCCGATTTTAGGAATTGGCGGTGTATATAAGGTGTTCCAGACAGACGCATCTATGACGTGGATTTTAGCGTTGGCAGTAGTTGTGATTACACTGTTTGTTTTCCTTGTTTTCAAGCTGGTTATGCCGAAATTTACAAAGCTTCAGTATTTAATTGACGAGTTGAACCTGGTAGCAAGAGAAATCCTTACCGGTGTGCCGGTCATTCGAGCTTTCAGCAGAGAAAAGCATGAGGAAGAACGTTTTGAGGATGCCAATGCAAAACTGACAAAAACCAATCTTTTCGTAAACCGCTGTATGACATTTATGATGCCGTTTATGATGCTTTTGATGAATGCCATTACCGTTTTAATTGTATGGAACGGTTCTCATGCCGTAGACGCAGGTAATATGCAGGTAGGTAATATGATGGCATTTATGCAGTATGCAATGCAGATTATTATGGCATTTTTAATGATTACCATGATGTCTATTATGATACCGAGGGCAAATGTAGCGGCAAAACGTATCAACGAAATTATGGAAACAGAAGTCAGCATTAAAGACGAAGAAAATCCAGTGCAGCCGAAAGAAGAACAAAAAGGTGAAGTGGTCTTTGAACATGTGGGCTTTGCTTATCCGGGTGCAGATGGAAATTCTCTTACCGATATCAGCTTTTCTGCAAAGAAAGGAGAAACAGTTGCATTTATCGGAAGTACAGGAAGCGGCAAGAGTACGCTGGTAAATCTTATTCCGAGATTTTTCGATGTGACAGAAGGAAGAATTCTGGTAGATGGCGTAGATATTCGACAGATGCCGTTACATGAATTAAGAGAGAGAATTGGCTATGTGCCACAAAAGGGCGTACTGTTTTCCGGTACCATTGACTCCAATATCCGTTACGGAAAAGATGATGCCACAGAGGCAGAAGTACAAAGAGCAGCCCGGATTGCACAGGCGTGGGATTTCATAGAAGAAAAGGAAGACGGTGTGCAGTCAGCCATTGCACAGGGCGGAACTAACGTTTCCGGCGGACAGAAACAGAGATTGTCCATTGCAAGAGCCATTGCGAAAAATCCGGAAATTTATATTTTTGATGACAGTTTTTCTGCACTGGATTATAAGACCGATGTGGTATTGCGAAGAGCGCTTAAAAAAGAAACAAAGGATGCCACTACACTGATTGTAGCACAGAGAATTAGTACCATTCTTCATGCAGATAAAATTTTAGTCTTAGATGAAGGTCATGTGGTAGGACAGGGAACTCATAAAGAGCTTTTGAAATCCTGTGATGTATATCGCCAGATTGCCATGTCACAGTTATCAGAGGAGGAATTAGCCGATGAGTAATGGAAGACCAAGAGGACATGGAGGACACATGTCCGCAGAAAAAGCCAAAGATTTTAAGACAGCGATGAAAAGGCTGTTAAACTATATGAAGCGTTACAGACTTCAGCTTGCCGTGATGATGATTTTTGCAGTGGGAAGTACGATTTTCAACATTGTAGGTCCTAAGGTTTTGGGAAAGGCAACCACCGAGCTGTATGAAGGTCTTGTTTCCAAGATAAGCGGAGGAGCAGGCATTGATTTTGGAAAAATCGGTGAAATTCTTCTGTTTGCGTTGGGCTTGTATTTAATCAGCTCTGCCTTCTCGTTTATTCAGGGCTTTATTATGACGGGAATTTCCAATCAGGTTACTTATAATCTGAGAAAAGACATTTCCGTAAAAATCAATAAAATACCTTTGAAATACTTTGAGAGCAGAACACACGGAGAAATTTTATCACGTATTACCAATGATATTGATACCTTGCAGACCAGTATTAACCAGAGCTTTACCCAGTTGATTACCTCTGTTACCATGCTGATTGGTGTTCTGATTATGATGCTATCCATTAACGTATATATGACTGTGGCGGCAATTCTGATTTTGCCGATTTCCATGATGATTATCGGAAAAGTCATGAAACATTCGCAGAAATATTTCCAGCAGCAGCAGAAATATCTGGGAGAAGTCAACGGGCAGGTAGAAGAAATTTACAGCGGCCACAATGTAGTCAAAGCATTTAACAAAGAAGAAGATGTTATCCGTGAATTTGAGAAAACCAATGAAAAGCTGTATACCACAGGATGGCGTTCTCAATTTTTCTCAGGAATGATGATGCCGATTATGCAGTTTGTGGGAAATCTGGGATATGTTATGGTAGCTCTTTTAGGTGGATTTTTAGTAATTAAAGAAAAGGTTATGGTAGGTGATATTCAGGCATTTTTCCAGTATATCCGAAACTTTACTCAGCCAATCCAGCAGATTGCGCAGGTTACCAATATGCTTCAGTCATCCGCAGCAGCGGCAGAGCGTGTCTTTGAATTTTTAGATGAGGAAGAAGAAGACCAGATAGCAGAAAATCCTGTGGATATCACAACCATAGAAGGAAATGTAGAAGCCCGTCACGTTGCGTTCGGCTATCAGCCGGAGCATTTGATTATTCACGACTTCAGCGGTGACGTGAAAGCAGGACAGAAGGTTGCCATTGTAGGACCGACCGGAGCAGGAAAAACTACCATGATTAAGCTTTTAATGCGCTTCTATGATGTAAATTCCGGTGAAATTCTCATTGACGGTCATAACATTAAAGATTTTAACCGCATTCAGTTAAGAGAATTATTCGGAATGGTATTACAGGAAACATGGCTGTTCCACGGAACAATTATGGAAAACATCCGCTATGGACGTTTGGATGCCACGGATGAAGAGGTTATTGCAGCGGCAAAGGCAGCGCATGCCCATCACTTTATTATGTCCCAGCCGGGAGGCTATCAGATGGTTTTAAATGAAGAGACCAGCAATATTTCACAGGGACAGAAGCAGCTTCTTACCATTGCAAGAGCGATTTTGGCTGACAATAAAATCCTGATTTTAGATGAGGCAACTTCTTCCGTAGATACCAGAACAGAGGAACGTATTCAGGCGGCTATGGATAACCTGATGAAAGGCAGAACCAGCTTTGTCATCGCACACAGATTATCAACCATTCGTGATGCAGACTTAATTCTGGTTATGAAAGACGGAGATATTATTGAACAGGGAACACATCAGTCCCTTTTGGCAGCAAACGGATTTTATGCAAATCTGTATAACAGTCAGTTTGAAAAAGCGGAAAGCATATAAAGAAAATATAGTAAAAAATGGAGAAAAGATAGTTTTTTTATCTTTTCTCTATTTTTTTGCAAAAAAGGGCCCGAAATAAAAAAAGCTCTCGGTATTATATAGTAAAAGACGAGAGGAGGTTTTTCTATGAGTCAGGAAAAGCAGACAAAGCTTTCTGTATCCAGAAAAGAAGTAAAATATTTGCTGTCATTGCAGGACCGTTTATTTTTATTAGATGCCCTTGACCATATCTTAACACCGGACGCTTACGGAGGATATGACGGCTATACCGTACGCAGTGTATATTTTGACAGTATTACAAATGAGGACTATATAGATAAGAAAAGAGGGGCAGATGAAAAAAAGAGAATTCGTGTGAGGATTTACCATACGGAGGATGCCACAGCGAAATTTGAACTGAAAAGGAAAAGCTTTGGAAGAGAACTAAAGGAGAGCTTAGTAATATCCAGAGAAGATGCGCAGCGGCTTTTAAAGAGAGATTTTACAGCGCTTTTAAATTATGACAGCGATGTGGCAGGATACGCCTATGATTTGATGACAAGCAGGCTGTACCGCCCGGTTTCCCTTATTGAGTACGACAGGCGGGCATACACCCATGAGAATTTTAATACCAGAATTACATTGGATAATCATTTAAGGTATTGTGATTTTTGTTATGACTTATACAGTGAAAAATTAAATTTTAAATCAGCTATGCCAAAGGAGCAGACAATTTTAGAAATTAAGTATGACCGCTTTCTGTTTAAACAGATACAGGATGTGCTGGCACAATGTGATTTGAGTAAAAAACCTCCCAGCAAATTCGGAACGTCAAGACAGCTTTTAAAAGAATATTATTATTAGAAAGAAAGGGTGAAAAATATGAATGGAAATATGGAATTGGCAATCAGTATTGTATTTACACTTTTTACAGGAGGTTTGATGATGCTTGTGTACCGTCTTTGTCACGATGCACTGACCTATAACAGACGGTTTAATATTACGCTTTTGATGCTGGCATTTGTTTCTACGATTTTACTGACGTTAATTCAGAATAATCCTATGCTGTCCTTAGGTGTACTTGGTTCTCTGTCTATTTGTAGAATACGAACAAATACAAAAGATCCCAGAGACTTAGGATTTGTATTTTGGGCTTTATCCATTGGAATTTCTTCAGCAGTAGGCGCATTTGCAGTTTCTTTTATCAGTTCCTTGCTGCTTGGGTTTGTGTTGTTGATTTTCAATCACAGCTTTGAACGGAAAAAATCCAGAATGGTGATTGTGCGAGGAGAAAAACAGAACTTAGAGCCTGTACAGGAAATGCTGGGACAGACACAGGGCAGCTCTGTTCAGAGTAAGAATGTATTTGCTGACACTTTTGAGCTGGTATATAAGGTGCGGGTAGAAGAAAAGGAGGAAGAAAATCTGCTGTGTAAAATCAGCAAAATGGAAGGCGTTCACGGTGTGAATATTTTATCACCGAAGACAAAGGTTGCATAAGTACGGGAGGATATTATGAGGTACAGAGTAAAATTATGTGTTGGAATGTGTTTTTTCCTCGTTCTGCTATCAGGATGTAGAGACAAGGAAGAACATTACGAAGGTACTTTGACCGTTTCTTTTATTACAGTGGGAAAAGGAGATGCCTTTTTAATCGAAACACCGAATAAGAAGTTTTATATGTGGGATACGGGGAAAAAGGAAGATAAAGAGCAAATTTCAGCAGTGCTTCAGAAAAAGGGAGTGAAAGAGTTGGAAGGAATTTTTCTTTCTCACGGTCACAAGGATCATGCGGGAAATTTGGAGATGCTTTTACAAGAATATTCTGTAAAAAAGCTTTATCTGTCAGGGAAAGACGATGCTTCGTATAAAAAAACAGATGTAAAAGCTCTGGCAAAAGAATATGACGTATCGGTTACAAAACTGGCAGGCGGAGAAAAGCTTGCTTTGGGAGGTGCAACCGGAGAAATATGGCTTCCCGATAAAACAGATTATGAAAAGGAAAACAATAATTCCGTTGTGATGCGTTTGGTATATGGAGATACGGCTTGCCTCTTTACGGGAGATATGGAAAAAGAGGAGGAAGCAGAGTTCTTATCAGAAAATCGAAAAATTTCTGCAAATATTTTAAAGCTGGGACATCATGGTGAAGATGATGCAACAAGTCTTGCACTTTTAAAAAGAGTAAAACCTGAATATGGAATAATTACCGGAAACGCAGAAGAAAATCCGGAGTCTGTAAACACTCAAACGCAGGAAAATTTAGAAAAATATGGTGTGAAACCATATTATTCCGAAGGAACCCAGCTTGGTATAGATTTTATTTTAGACGGAAAAGAAGTAAATGTTTGTTTTGTTGAGAAAGAATGAGGTAGCAATATGAAAGAAATTTTTAATATGATGAACCAGAAACCCGAACCTGTGACAATTTTAATCAGCCTTGCAGCAGCGCTTATCCTTTCTGTGATTTTGTATGGCGCATATCGGCTGGCAAATACCAAGGAAAGCTATCAGCCCCAATTTGCGGTTACCTTAGTTACTATGGCGCTGATTTCTACGGTTCTGATGGATTTGATACAATCCAATTTGGCGCTGTCTCTGGGAATGTTGGGCTCGCTTTCTATTGTACGTTTTCGTACCAATATTAAAGATACCAGAGATATCGGATTTATTTTCTGGTCTATGGCAATCGGTTTGGCAGCGGCGACTCAGAGTTATTTTATCGGTGTAGCCGGTTCTCTGATACTGGCATGTGTGATGATTGGAACAAAGAAAAGAGCGGCAAAGCAGGCAGCCATGCTTATGGTAATTCGAGGCAGTCATACGGATTTGGACAAAATGCAGGAGTTGGTAAAAGAACAGACAGAAAGTGTAAAGATTAGAGCAAAAAATATTCTGGCAGAGTCTTTTGAGATTGTTTATGAGGTACAGCTTCCTGAAGAAAGAGGCAATCAAATCATAGAGGCAGTTTTTGGCATGGGAGGCATTGACAGCGTTAATCTTCTGGCTCAAAATAGTTAAGAAAATATACGGCAGGAAAACGGAAAAGGAGTTACCATGGGGCAGGAAGAAGAAATCAGTATAGAAAATATAGAATACCTGATTGAAAAGTATATGGCTTTTTTGATAAAAACAGTCAGCAGCTTTACAGGACGTTATATTTCTATTGAAAATGATGAAGAGTTTGAAATTGCACTTTTGGCATTTACAGAAGCCATAGAAAAATATCAGCCGGAAAAAGGTGTATTTTTAGCTTTTGCAAAGCTGGTAATTGTCAGCAGATTAAAAAATTATGTGGAAAAAGAAAAGAAGCACGAAAAGGTGGTGTCTCTGGATGCGCTTTATGAGACAGGGCAGGATTTTCAGGCAGAAGAGGCGGAGGAGCAGGATAATCATCTGAAACAGGAAATTTTAAAATATCAAAAGGAGCTTCTTTTCTTTGGGCTGACCTTTGAAAAACTGGCAGATGAAGCGCCTCGCCATAAGGATACAAGAGAAACAGCTTTAGATGCAGCCGAAAAAGCAGGAAAGGATGAAGAAATCGTAGAAGAAACGTACAGAAAACGAAAACTTCCCATACGAAGGGTAGCTGTTCTGGCAGAGCTTACAGAGAAGGTAATCAAACGAAGCAAAAGCTTTATTCTTGGCGCAATGATTATTTTTGCAAAGGAATTTCCAAGTCTTTTGTATTGGATAAGGGGAACGAGGTGTAAAAATGTATCATAAAGTGATTATTTTGGAAATAAAAGACGGATACGCATTAGCAATGACAGAAGATGGGGAGATTATTCGTATAAAAAAGAAAGCGGGAATGAAAGTAGGAGCTGCTGTCTATGTGCTGGAAGAAGATCGGTACAAAAAGGTGCGGACATTGCAGTGGCAAAAAGCAGCAGCCATTGCAGCAGCTATTCTTTTGTGCATCACCTCTTTGCTTCTGCCACAATTTAGTCAACAGGTATATGCTATGGTTGAATTGGAAGGTGCAAAATCTGTCAGTGTGAAAGTTGATAAAAATTATAAAATTCAAGATGCCTATTCTTATGATGATACGGTTTCTTTAAAAGCTTTAAAAGACTTAGAGGGAAAAAATCTTCGGGAATTAAAGGACTTCGCAGAACAACTCAGAGCTTCTGACGGCAGTTTAAATGTTGTATATGCTTTGTATAAGAAGGATAAGAAAGTATCAGAAGAATTTGCAAAAGTTTTACAGGAAATTTTCGGTAGTGAGTCTGTTACTTATATGGAGGGGAAAATAGAAGAAATTCAAGAACCTGACAAAAAACAAAAAACAGATATTATCACGGGAAAGGAAATCATAGCAGAGCCAAAAGAGACAGAGGAAGAGGATGACAGGGAGGATGCAGAAGTGGATATAGAAGATGCGGACGAACCGGAAAATGAGGAAAATGAAGAAGATGACAGTTTTTCAGAGGAAGATGAGCCGGACAATGGGGAGCAGGATATAGAGCCGGAAACAGAAGAACCGGAAGAGCCGGAGATAACGGAACGGGAAAATCAGAAACCGGAGACGTTGGAACAGGAAAATCAAGAACCGGAGGATATAGAGGAAGAAGAACAAGAAGAAACAGAAGACGAGGAAGACTAAGAAATAAAGCTGATACATCAGGTACAACTTAAAAAATATTGATACATTTTATGCTCAGTCTGTGCTCGCTTTGAGCTTGTAATTTCAAAGTGTGCTCGACAAATTCGCTAAAAATGTATCAATATTTTTTTCATGAAGTTATGAAAAATTATTTTGTAATCATGTCTGCGATTTCTTCACAAATCTGAGAAAGAGATTTTCCGTCTGTGGAAATAAGAATATCAGCAGCCATGTGGTAGCGTTCTTCTCTTTCTTTCATCAGTTTTGTAATGTCTTCTATATTTTTCTTGCCGTTTAAAACAGGGCGGGATTGATTATGCTTCACTCTTTGTAAAATAGTTTCCGGTTTTGCCGTGAGAAGAATAACAGTACCGTGCTTTTTCATTGCCTGAATATTTTCGTCACGCAATACAATTCCGCCGCCGCAGGAAAGAATGCCTTTTTCTTTTTGGAGAAGCTTTTTTAACAACGCTGTTTCTAAGTCACGAAAGTAAGCTTCTCCTTTTTCTTGAAAAATATTGGAAATTTCCATTCCCTGTTCCTCAACAATCATTTCATCCATTTCAAAAAACGGAAGATCTAATTGCTTGCTTAACCGTCGGGCAACGGTACTTTTTCCTGTTCCCATAAAACCAATTAAAATTAAAGTTTGCTTTTGTAAAGAGTTCATATCAAATTCAGCCTTTCTGTGATGTTGTTTCTATTTGTTCTTTCTTCTGCGTTTCTTTCCAAATGATAAGGATAAAACACCGGCAGAGCCTGCAAACATAGAGCCGAGCAGACCTACATTTGCCATATCAGCCGTTTTTGGAGCTGTTTTTTTATCGGTTTTCTTTTCCTTTACTGTTACTTTAATGGTCTTTTCCACAGAAGCGCCGTCTTTATCCGTAACCTTATAGGTAACAGAATAAGTGCCTGTTTTGGAGGTATCCACATTATTTTTTATTACGTTGTCTTTGGTAAGCTTTAGATTTCCGTCTTCTTTATCAGTTGCAGTTACCTTGTCTAAAGGATTGAATTTATCGCCAACGGTTAATGTGATATCTTTTGCGTCAATAACAGGCGGTGTGTTGATTTTTGAAGGTTTTGGATTGACGGTTATGGTGATTGTTGTTTCTGTTGAAGCGCCGTTTTTGTCCGTAACCTTATAAGTAACATGATAAGTACCTGCTTTTGCTGTGTTTACGTCATTTTTTATTATATTGTCATTGGTAAGTTTGATTTCGCCGTCTTCTTTGTCGGAAGCAGTTGCGTAGTCCAAAGGATTAAAGCTATCGCCAACGGTTAATGTCACGTCTTTTGCTGTAATTGTCGGCGGGGTGTTTGCAGCAGTTTCTTTTTCCCAGAGGGCATATAAGCCCATCGGACTCGTCACCGGCGTAGAAAAATCATAAGGTTTTGTAAATTCCTTATCCAGATACCAGCCTTTGAAAATATAGCCTTCCTTGGTAGGATCTGCGGGTTTAGTAACCGTTTCGCCGTGGACAATAAGCTGGTCTTTTATAGCGCTGCCACCCATAGAGTCAAATCTTACGCCATAGACGTCAGGTTGTGTAGTATCTGTGTAAAAAATCCATTTAAGCGTTTTTTTGCCATCCACTTTCTCTGCCTGTAAAGTGGTTCGATTTTCATTTGGAGGTATAGTCAGAATATTGGTCTCTTTGTTAAAGGAAGAATGGTTTTCACCGGCAAAAACTTCTAATAAGGCAGGGGAGAAAACCTTACTTAAATCTATGGCTTTTGTTCCATCAGGGTTTATTGTATAAAATTTTCTTAGGTCGATTTCAATTACTTCAAGTTTGTCCAGTCCCTTTAAAGTGAAAGAAGATAAGCCTGAACCGGAAATAGAAAGCGTTTGTAGTTCTGTGAAAAATTCAATTCCCTTAATGCTGGAAACGGACAAATCAAGAAGTGAAACGGAAGTAACTCTATTTATTTCAGTTTGTGTCAAAATACCTTTGGAGTTTTCTTCGCTGTCGATTTTCTGCTCTACATAACTGCGGAAGACAGCATCAGGGAAATTTTTTTCGTCAATGGAAATTCCGACCGGCTTTTCCGCTTCAGATGCCGAGTTTTCTTCTGTGACAGTTGGCTGTATATTTACGGTCTGTTCCTGTGCAGATACAATCTGTGGCATTCCTGCAAGTGCAGTTGACGTACCAAAGATAATTGCAGAGCTGATTGCTGCTATTTTTTTCGCTTTCATAAAAACAACTCCTTTCATCTTATATTTGTATATAAATTATACCATAAATGGGAGGAAAGGAAACTAAAATTTGCAGAAAATAACAGATTTTTATAAAAGTTTTCTTGTTATATAAGGTGTAATGCGGTAAAATATTGTAAAAAGCAGAGATTGATAGGAAAGAAAGGGATTTGTTTATGGATTTATTAGAGATAATGCAAAACAGAAGAAGCGTAAGAAGTTATACAGGAGAGAAAATCGCAAAGGAAAAGCTGGATAAAATTTTACAGGCAGGACTTTTATCGGCATCAGGCAGAAGCAGAAAGCCATGGGAATTTGTGGTAATACAAGAGAAAGAAATGCTTGAAAAATTATCTCATTGCAGAGTCGGAGCAGCAAAAATGCTTGAAAATGCAGGCTGTGCAATTTTGGTATTTGCAAATCCGGAAAAAACAGATGTGTGGGTGGAGGACTGCTCCATTGTCATGAGCAATATGCACTTAATGGCAGACAGTCTCGGCCTTGGAAGCTGCTGGATACAGGGAAGACTGCGAGAAGCCGAAAACGGAGAAAGTACAGAAGCATATTGCCGTAAGTTATTAAATGTACCTGAGGAATATGTTCTGGAAGCTATTCTCTCCGTAGGAATTTTGAAAGAACATCCTAACGCACATACTTTGGAGGAGCTGGAAAAGGAGAAGGTGCATTATGAAACTTATTAAGCCGGATAAAAAATATGCAGACAGCTATTACAGAGCAGTAGAAGGATATAGAGAAAATAATATCAGGTTATATGAATTTTTTGATATGCCCTTTGAAAAGATTGTAAAATACACAGACGATATGGAAAAAGGGGAAAATCTTCCAAAAGGCTGGGTTCCTGCTACCTGCCTTTGGTTTGTAGACGAACAGGAATTTTTGGGAGAAATCAGTATACGCCATGAGCTTACAGAAAATTTAGAAAAACTGGGCGGACATGTGGGTTATGGTGTGCGGTATGATAAATGGGGGCAGGGGATTGGAACGGAAATGCTTCGGCAGGCAATTTTTTATATTCGGGAAAATTTGCCCTTGAAAAAAATCCTGCTTACCTGTAAAGACGACAATTATGGTTCTATTGCTGTGATTGAGAAAAATGGCGGGGTGTTGCAGGACAAAATAGAAAATGTGGTAGATGGAAAAAAGAGACTGACAAGAAGATATTGGATAGAAATATAAAAATTATTAAAGAGAGGTTGCTATGAAAGAAGCAGAAGTGAAAGTAAAAAGCTTACAAAAGGCTTTAGAAGTATTGGATTGTTTTCGAGAAAAACAGCCTTTAGGAGTAACGGAAATCAGTGAAAAATTAGGACTGTATAAAAGTAATGTGCACAATATTCTCATGACCTTTAAAGCAATGGACTATCTGGAACAGGATGAAGAGTCGGGAAAATTTGTCTTAGGAACGGCTATTTTTGGGTTAAGCAGGGCTCTGGGAGATCGTTACGATATCAGTAACATTGCTGTGCCTTATATGCGGAAAATATGTAAAGAGGTCAATGAAGTTGTGTATTTGGCAGTACCGGATAAGGATGAAGTGATTTATTTAGACGCAGTATATCCGGACTCCAATTATGTAGGAGCGCCTTCTGTCAGAGGAGACCGTTCCAAGATGTACTGTACCAGTATTGGAAAGGCAATTTTATCTATGATGCCGGAAAATGAAAGAGAAGAATGTATCAGTGAGGAATTGGAAGCGTTTACAGAATATACCATTACAAACCGTGAGCAATTAAAGCAGGAATTACAGCTTACAAAAGAGCGGGGATATGCCTTTGACAACATGGAGGGAACCTTTGGGGTAAAATGTGTGGGCGTTCCTGTTTTAAACCGAAGAGGACAGGTTATTGCCGGAATTAGTATCAGCACACCTTCTTTGAGAATGGGGGAAGAAAAGGTACTGGAATTTGTTAAAGTGCTGAAGAAAAATGTGAAAGAAATGGAAAAGAAGCTATAAAATTATGAAAAATATACAAAAAAATCAAAAATTAAAGAATACTATTGAAATAAGTGCACATAGATGATATGATTTGTGTATAGAAAAAAGAACGTGGTTCTGTAATGTAGAACATAACTCGGAAACAAGCCGAGTTTTCTTTAAAAACAAGAAATAGAACAATGTTCTATAATACAGAACATAAAGAAGAAAAGGAGGATATGATTTATGGCAAACAAACCTTATGTAGTAGTGGAATGGAATGATACGGAGACAGAGGCAAAAGGATGGCTGTGTGCGTATAACTTTGTAGGACATTATTGTGGCGGTGGAACGAGAATGCACCCGACAGTAACAAAAGAAGAAGTCATTCGTCTGGCAACCACCATGGGATATAAATATAAAGCCTGCGAGTCTTTGACAACAGGTGGATGTAAAGCAGGAATTGCCTATGATTATAAAGCGCCGGATGCTTTAGATGTACTTCGTCGATTTTTGACTGCTACGGCGCCGTATATCAATGCAGGGGTATCCATTGGCGGCGATTTAGGAGTAGATTATTCTGATGTGCTTCGTATTTTGGATGATTTGGGAATTGGTATTCCTCAGACAAAGGCAATGAAAGAAGATCCTGATATTCATCAGGGAATTGTTAATCATGACCGAGCAGAAAAAGAATTGAGATATGACGGATTTAAGATGTATGACATGATTACAGGATATGGCGTAGCCGCAGCGGCAGACGAAGCATGGAAAATGAAAGGCGGAAAAGAAGGAGCATCTGTTGTTATTCAGGGCTTTGGATGTGTTGGCGCAAGCTGTGTTACCTCTTTGAATAAGATGGGATATAAAGTTGTGGGAATTGCAGATGTCAACGGACTTGTTTACTGTAAGGATGGATTGGATATTCCGAAACTGGTTTCTACAAGACTGCCAAAAGGTGAAATGAACAGAGAAGCTTTTGAAGATAATTATGAAGTTTATCCAAACTCTAAATGGCTGGAGATGGACTGCGATATTTTAATTCCGGCGGCGCTGGAAGATGTAATTAACAAAGATAATGCGGAAAAAGTAAAAGCTTCTCTTTTAGTAGAAGCAGCAAATATTCCTACAACACCGGAAGCAGATGAAATTTTAAAGAAAAATAATGTAGATATTGCAGTAGATTTTATTTCTAATATGGGAGGTATCCGAATTTACGAAGCGGTTATTTTCAGAATTGTAAAAATTGAAAATATGAACGATGAAGATGCAGCCGCAGCCATTGTAAAAGATACAGAAGACTTAATCCGTAAACAGACACATCTTGTATTTGAAGAAGCGAAAAAGACAGGAGAATTTACACGTGATGTAGCCAGAAGATTATTCACACCGGATAAATCAGATACTCCTGATATGTAAGGAGAAGTAAAATGCCGCATTAAGTGATATCAATTCCTGATAATTACTTAATGCGGTTTATTCTTTTGGGGAAGGAGCGGATATATGAACGCAAAAGTAAAAAAATATTTAACGGTTATGACGCTGGGACTTGCCGGTGGTTCTATTTATTTTTTACCTTATATTAAATATATTTTTTATGATGCACAGATTGCATCTATGGGGATTACCAATACGCAGTCAGGCTTATTGCTGACCATGTATACCATTGGAAATATGATTTTGTACATACCGGGCGGTATTATTGCGGATAAAGTATCGCCGAAAAAGGCATTGGTAGTTTCCCTGCTAAGTACGGCGGCGTTGGTATACATTTATGCGTTTACCATGAATTTTCAGATTGCTATGGTTATTTGGACAGCGCTTTCTTTTAGTACAGCCTTTGTCTTTTGGTCTTCTTTGATGAAGGCAGTGAGAATTATCGGAACAGAAGAAGAGCAGGGGTTCATGTATGGACTATATTATGCCTGCAATGGAATTACCGCAGCGCTTACCAATACGATTGCCTTAAATGTATATAAAACAGCAGGCGGCGATGTGAAAACAGGATTTTTCAGAGCTGTTTTAGTGGGCGGAAGCATGGCTGTTTTAGCAGCGGTTTTGTTAATGTTTTTAATGGACGGAAAGAAAAAAGAAGAAGCTGTTTCTGATGAACCGAAATTTCAGATGAGAGATGTAGGAAAGCTTTTAAAAAATCCTTTCGTATGGATTGTATCTTTTACGATTTTATGCGGATACGGTTTTTATACAAGTATTTCATACTTCAATCCATATTTGACAGAAGTCATGGGAGTTTCACCGGAAAGCTCAGGTTTTATTTCCATTGTGAGAAATTATTTACTGCTTCTTTTAGCTCCTGTGGGCGGATTAATTGCGGATAAGCTTTTCCATTCTACTTGCAAGTGGCTGTGTACCTCGTTTTTGGCGCTGGCGGCTCTTTTTGGAGCAGTGCTGATTTTACCTTCTGACATCAGTCCTCTGGCTGCCAGCTTATATACCTTAATACCGGGAGCATTTGCCATGATGATGTATGGTGTGGTTTTTTCCACAGTCAGCGAAGCGGGAATTCCAAGAGCAATGACGGGAACGGTCATCGGTATTGCTTCAATTATCGGCTATATGCCGGACTCTATTTACTCGGTATTGTTTGGAAAATGGCTGGATACTTATGGCGGTGCAGGATACAATTATATTTTCGGATTTCTGGCAGTTTCCGGCGTAGTCGGTGCAGTTTTGGCAATGCTGGTTTATAAAAACGGAAAAAAAGCGAAGAAAGAAAGACAGGAATAAAATTAAGGAGGAAAACGAAATGGCAGAAGAAAAAGCGTATGTAAATCAAATCCGATGTAAGGGATGTGGATATTGTGTGGCAGCATGTCCGAAAAATGCGATTTCTTTTTCAGATTATGTAAATCCCAAAGGATATAATGCAGTTCAGGTGGACGAGAGTAAATGTATTGCATGCGGTACTTGTTATCGTGTATGTCCGGATTATGTGTATGAAATTCGATAGGGAGGTTTTGTTATGGCGAAGGTACTATTTAAAGGAAATGAAGCATTAGCGGAAGCTGCTTTGGCAGCAGGATGTCGTTTTTACAGCGGATATCCCATCACCCCACAGACAGAGATTTTAGAGTATCTTTCATGGAGAATGGAAGATGTGGGAGGAGAATTTATACAGGCGGAGTCAGAATTAGCAGGCATCAACATGGTTTTAGGAGCAGCGGCAGCAGGAGCAAGAGCGCTTACAACTTCTTCAGGACCGGGTTTTTCTCTGAAACA
Source organism: uncultured Blautia sp. (assembly GCA_900539145.1). GTDB lineage: Bacteria > Bacillota > Clostridia > Lachnospirales > Lachnospiraceae > Blautia. Next base: position 25,239 of record UQAX01000023.1, on the reverse strand, counting down.
AGAAGGAATATCCTACTTAGTAGCAGCAGATCTTCCGGCAGTAATTGTAGATGTTATGCGAATTGGAACAGGGCTTGGCGATATTGCTCAGGGACAGGGAGATTATTGGCAGCTTACAAGAGGAGGCGGTCATGGGGATTATCACACTTTAGTGTTGGCTCCTGCATCCGTTCAGGAAAATGCAGATATTATGATGGAAGCCTTTGATTTGGCAGAAAAATACCGTCATCCTGTACTTATTGCTTCTGATGCGGCAATCGGACAGATGATTGAGGCAGTGGAAATACCGGAATTTAAAGAGCATGATATTGATAAATATGACTGGACAATTAAGGGATGCAAAAAAGGTTGCGAACAGAGAAAAATTCAAAATATTTATTATACCCATCCGGATTACGAAAACTATCTCAGAGAAAAATATCAGCAGATGGAAAATGAAGAACAGAGATATGAGTGTATACAAGTAGAAGATGCAGAGATTATTTTAGTTGCTTACGGCATCAGCTCCAGAGTGTGCAGAGAAGCCGTGCAGATTGCCAGAAGCAAGGGGATTGCTATGGGACTTATCCGTCCGATTACTTTATGGCCGTTTCCTGTTCGAGCTTTTAAAGAAGCAAAAAAAGCAAAAGTATATCTTACCGTAGAAATGAACATTTTGGGACAAATGGTAGATGATGTGAAATTAGCAACAGAAGGAAAAGTTCCGGTAGACCATTATGGTTCTATTTATGAAATTCCTGAACCGGAAGGGATTATAGCAAAAGCACAGGAAATGCTTGCGAAGGAGGGTATGTAGTATGAGATTAGTAGCTCCTGAAACAGTAACATTTACACAAAGTGGATTTTGTCCGGGATGCGGACATGGGCTGGCAGTTCGACTGATTGCTGAAGTTGTAGAGGAAATGGGATTAAGTGAAAAGCTTTTGGCAGTGGTAGATGTTGCCTGTGGCTCTTTGAATATTGACTCATGGAGATTTGATACGGTTATGGCTGCCCATGGCCGCCCTATTGCAACAGCGGTGGGAATTAAAAAAGTAAGAAAAGAAAATCCGGTTCTGGCTTATATCGGAGATGGGGCAGCGTATTCTATCGGTATGGCGGAGACCATGCACACAGCTATCCGAAATGACAACGTAATTACCGTAGTAATTAACAACAGTCTTTACGGCATGACAGGAGGACAGTGCGCACCTACTTCTTTACCGGGACAGATTACAACGTCCACACCAAGGGGAAAAGATCCTAAAAAATGCGGAATGCCGTTTCGTGTAGAAGAAGCCTTTACAGGTTTTGATATTGCTTATCTGGCACGAGGTTCTATGGCAGATGCCAAGGGCATGGTACAGAGCAAAAAATATATTAAAAAAGCATTTGAAAAACACATGAGAGGAGAAGGCTTTTGTTTGGTAGAGCTTTTGTCTCCATGTCCTACAAACTTAAATATGACACCGTTAAAAAGTGTGGAGCGTATTCGAAATGAAATGGAAAAATATTTCCCATTAGGAGAATTCAAGGATAAGAAGGAGGCATAAAGCATGGCAAAAGAAATTATTTGTGCGGGTTTTGGAGGTCAGGGAGTTTTAACTGCCGGCATGCTGTTGATTAACGCAGGAATGGAACAGGATAAAAATGTCTTGTTTTATCCGTCTTACGGCTCTGAAATGCGAGGAGGTACAGCGAATTGTACTGTAAAAATCAGTGATGATTTAATTGCCAGCCCTGTGTCAAAACATCCGGATATTGTATTTACCATGAACGCACCGGCTATTGATAAATTTGAAGAACGTTTAAAACCGGGAGGTTTGTTGCTGGTAAATTCTTCTATTGTTCCGGAAAATCGCACTTACCGTGACGATATTCAGGTAGTGAAAATTCCTGCGACAGATATTGCAGCAGAAGTGCAGAACCCAAAAGGGGCGAATTTGGTTATGTTAGGAGCGCTGGCAGCTCACAGTGATTTGTTTACCGTAGAATATATGGAAACAGCCATTGTATCCTTCTTTGAAAAAAAGGGAAAAGGAAAATATAACGAGAAAAATGTTGCCTGCTATCGCAGAGGTGTGCAGGGAAAATAGAGAAAAAGGGGAGGAGAAAAAATGGACTTAAATAAGCTTCTGAAACCGAAATCAGTGGCAATTATCGGTGCCAGTGAAAAAGAAGGCTTTGGCGGAGATGTGTGCAGGAATATTTTATCCTATGTGCAAGATTTAGACAGAGTTTATTTTGTGCATCCCAAAAGAGAGCAGGTATTCGGAAAGAAATGCTATAAAAATGTAACAGAAATAGAAGATACCATTGATTTGATGATTATTTGTACTTCTCAGAAAACAGTTATCCCCTTGCTTTGTGAAGGAGCAAAAAAAGGCTGTGGAGGAGCTGTTGTATTTGCCAGCGGATATGGGGAAGTAGGAACACAGGAAGGCAAGGACAATGAAAAAGAGTTAATTGAAGCTGCAAAAGAGTTAGAGATTGCAGTTATGGGACCAAATTGTGCAGGCTTTGTGAATTATATTGACAATGTACAGGCATTTGCTTTTATTTCAGAGAAAAGAGACCGAAAAGGCAGCGTAGGTGTGGTTTCCCAAAGCGGACAGCTGTGCCTTTCCCTGATGGACTGTCCGGGAATGCGTTTTTCCTATAACATTTCCGCAGGAAATGCAAAGATTATCCAGATGGAAGATTATATGGACTTCTTGGTAGAGGATGAAAATACAAAGGTTGTCAGTGTTTATATCGAAGGTGTAAAAAATGCGGAAAAGTTCGCAAATGTATTGAAAAAAGCTGCACAGAAACGGAAACCGGTTGTGATTTTAAAAGCAGGGAGAAGTGCAAAAGGAGGAGCGATTGCAGCATCTCATACAGGAAGCTTGTCTGGCTCAGATGCGTCTTTTGATGCGGTACTTCGTAAATTTGGAGCAATCCGTGTGGATGATTTGGAGGAGCTTATGGCAATGTCTTTAATGTTGTCTACTTTAAAACAGCTTCCAAAGAAAGCAACCTTTGCTTCTATGAACCTTTCCGGAGGAGAAACAGGAATTTGTGCAGATGTAGGAAGTCTAAATCATATTGAATTTCCGGATTTTACAAAGGAAACTTTAGAAAGTTTGAAACAACAGCTTCCTGATTACGCATCGCCGAATAATCCGCTGGATATGACAGCCAGTTTATCCTATGAGGCAGATTTATATGCAGGAGCGCTTCGTACCGTGATGGATGATCCCAATATTGGCATGGTGCTTATTGGGTATACATTGCTTTATGAAATTGCAGATCCGGCAATCCATTATATGTATGAAGGAATTGCCAAAGTTGTAGAAGAAAAGGGAGAGAATTGCAAACCTATTGCAGTTATACCTTTTGCTGAAAATACTCGAAATCCTGAATATCAGGAAAAACTTTTTAAACTGGGAGTTCCTGTATTGCCACCAACCGTATATGCGTTTAAGCTGCTGCGGTATTTGGTAGACTTTATTTCTTATGAACCGGAGAAACGGACATTAGAGCTTCAGGCAGGAGTGCATAATTCAGATAAAGTACAGGCTTTGTCAGAACACGAAAGTAAAATGGAGCTGAAAAGGTTTCAGGTAGCAATTCCGGAGGAGAGGATTGTTACCAGCGAGGCAGAAGCAGGAGAATTTGCGGAAATAGCTGACAGACCGTTGGCAATGAAAATAGAGTCCGGAGATATTCTTCATAAAAGTGATGTAGGCGGTGTAAAGTTAAATATTGTAGGAGCTGAAGCTGCACAGAAAGCATATTGTGAGATTTTAAAAAATGTAAAAGAAAAAAGACCGGATGCAAAAATCAACGGGATTTTAATGGTTCCAATGCTGAAAAGCGGTGTAGAAATGATTATCGGAGTCAATAATGACCCGCAATTCGGACCTATGATTATGGTAGGAATGGGAGGTGTCTTTGTAGAAGTATTCAAGGACGTTGCATTGTATCCGGCGCCGGTTAATCATGGGGAAGCGTTGGAAATGTTAAAATCTCTGAAGTCTTTCCGATTATTAAACGGATATAGAGGCAATCCGCCCTGTGATATAGATGCGCTTTGTGATATAATCGTAAATATATCCCAATATGCGGCGGAAAATAAAAATGTATTAAAGGAATTAGACATCAATCCTCTTTTTGTATATCCAAAAGGTCAGGGCGTCGGCGTGGCAGATGCTTTGATTGTAAAATATCAGGAATAACAAAAGCTTTACAGGGGAGGAAGGGGGCAGAAGAATATGAAACGATTTCAAAATATAGAAAAGAGAATATTTATTCCGGCATTGATTGTTGCAGTGCTTCTGATTGTGCCATTGTACATTTTTCGGGACGAGGCAGAAATGATTATACATGTGCTCTATGCTTTTTGTACTCAGAAAATGGGATGGCTGTATATTCTTACCTGCCTTGCTTCCTTTGCCTTGCTGCTTTGGCTTACCTTCAGCAAATATGCTCATGTAAAATTCGGAAAACCGGAGGAAAAACCGGAACATTCCAATTTTGCTTGGATTTCCATGATGTTTACCGCAGGGGTTGGCTCCAGTATTGTAATTATGGGATTTTTAGAGCCTATTTATTATGTGTCAGACACGCCTTTTTCCCTTGAACCTTTTTCAGAACAAGCTTATGAATATGCACATATGTACGGACAGTTTCACTGGGGATTAAGTGCATGGGCTTTTTATACGCCGGCAGTAGTGGCGGTGGCATACGCCATGTTTGTAAGAAAAGACAGAAAAATCAGGATTAGTACAGCCTGCCGTCCTGTTATCGGAAAACATGCAGACGGTTGGTTTGGAAATTTGATTGATATTTTTGTTGTTTTTGGAATTATCGGCTCTATCGGGACTTCGTTAGGTATTGGCGCTCCGGTAGTATCTGAGGTTTTGAGGCAGGTATTTGGAATTTCTAAGAAATATGAGATGCTGATGACAACCGGAATTCTGATTATCTGGATGTTCATTTTTGCAGGAAGCTTGTATCTGGGACTGGAAAAGGGCTTGAAGAAGCTCAGTACCTTTAATGTATGGCTGGCAATCGGCGTTATGGCGTTTATTTTATTTGCAGGTCCAACCGTGAGCCTGATAAAATCAGAAATTAATTCTTTAGGCTTGTATGCCTCTGAATTTATACGCTTAAATACCAGAATGACACCTTATGAAAATGAAAGCTTTGTAGAACGCTGGACAGTTTTTTACTGGGGCTGGTGGATTGCTTTTATGCCTATGATGGGAATGTTTGTAGCCAGAATTTCCAGAGGAAGAACAATCAGAAATGTCATCTGGGGGCAAATGATTTGGGGAACCTTGGGATGCTGCACAAGCTTTATGATTTTTGGCGGTTATTCTCTCTATCTTCAGAAAATGGGAATTTTAGATGTGGCGGGAATTTTGGAAAAGCAAGGGCAAAGTGCAGCAGTAGCGGCGATTTTGCAGACACTTCCTTTGCCAAAGCTAATTATGGTAGCAGTTTGTGTATTATGTTTTATTTATCTTGCGACGACGATTGACTCCTGTGCGTATGTTTTGGCTGGAACAACTACAAAGTCTATCGGAAGAAAAGAAGAACCGGCAAGATGGAACCGTATTTGCTGGGCATTGGTTTTTTGTGCGCTTTCTGTCGGACTGATGATTATTGGAGGGCTGAAAACGATTCAGTCTGTTTCGATAATTGCGGCATTGCCGCTGATAGGCGTAATGTTTTTGCTGATATTGTCAGTTGTAAAAATGTTAAAGGAAAGAAAAGATTAGAAAATATAAAGAAAAACATTCTTTATTTCTTCTTGAAAAGCTGATAAAATATAATTATCAGAAAACTTCGGCAAGGAGGGATTTTTATGGAAAAAAGGATGTTTAAGGTGTATGCAAAGAACGATGAAAAAATTCAGCTTAAGGTTATTCCCGGACATTTTGTGACTTCTCAGTCTCATATTACACATTATATGGATATGACGACCATGAAGACAAGATGTGCGGAAGCCGGCAGAATTGCAGCGGTGTTGGCACAGAGATATGAAGCTACAACGCCGGTGGACTCTATTATCTGTTTGGACGGGCTTGAGGTCGTAGGAGCGTTTCTGGCAGAAGAGTTGGCGCAGGCAGGGGTGCTTTCTATGAATGCACATAAAACCATTTATATTGTAACCCCTGAATTCCATCAGAACGGACAAATATTGTTCCGTGACAATATCCAGCATATGGTAAAGAACAGAAATGTAGTAATTTTAATGGGGTCAATTACCACAGGAGCAACTCTTCATCAGTGTATGGAAAGCGTGCTGTATTATGGAGGAAAAATCCAAGGAGTATCGGCTATCTTCAGTGCAGTGAATAAAGTAGCAGGGATTGATATTAACGCAGTTTTCCACAAACAGGATATTCCAAATTACGAGTCCTATCATGCGCAGGATTGTCCGATGTGCAAAAAGCAGGAAAAAATTGACGCCATTGTAAACGGATATGGATATTCTAAATTGTAAATAAAAAGAGCTGTCGCATTAGAAACAAATTCAGAATATTTCTGAAAGATATTTCATGTGACAGCTCTTTTTTGTGACTTTTATATTTTACAAATCCCAATCAATGTCATTATGAGAAATTGTTCCATTCTCTTTTCTATCTTGTCTTCCCTCTAATAGAGCAGCCAGTTCATCTGGTTCTGGCTCAACTTCTGGAATGAATTTGATAATAACTTTATAGAGTACATCAATATCGCTTTCAGGTACTAGTTCAATTAGATTTTTTAACGTTTCCCGACTCATATTTAAAACCTCCTACAATCTTTTATATGCCTGACCTCGTGGAATAATATTTTCGATGTAAATAATATCGTTTTTCATTGAGAAAAGAATTCTCAAATCACCAACACGAAGCCTATAAGCTTCGTTTATACCTTTTAATCTTTTAATGTCACCTAAAGGGATTTTTTCAATTGCTTCTTTTAAGCGCTTTTTCGTAAGTTTATCCGCAGAGTTTATATATTTTACTGCTTTTTTGCTGTATTCTATTTGCACTGCTTCAACCTTCTTTCTTTTATTATTATAATATCCCATTTTTTCATCCATAGCAATAGAGTAAATTACAAAAATATTTCTGGCTATATCCTCTATTTTCCTGTATACTGAAATCTATAAAAATACAGTGAATTTATCAAAGTGAAAGAGGGGGGAAGACATGAAAATAGGAATTGTTTGTGCCGGTGATGATGAAGTCGCACCAATTCTTTCTATGATGAAAACAGAAAAAATTTCTCACAAAGCAATGCTGAAGTTTTATGAGGGAAAGTTGGAAAATCAGAATATAGTGACACTGTTTTCCGGTGTATGCAAGGTCAATGCAGCAATCGCAGCACAGATTTTAATTGATACCTATGGCTGTGATATGATTATCAACGGGGGAACAGCAGGAAGCATGGACAAGCATTTAAAGCCTTTTGATTTAGTCGTTTCCACAAAGGCAGTTTACCATGACGTAGACGAGGAAATTTTGACGGATTTTCATCCATGGATGAAGTCCTGCTATTTTCAAGCAGACGAAAAGCTCCTTGCTATGGCAAGAAAAGTGGCAGAGAAGTATATGCAGAACACTCCGGTATTTGGAACAATGGTAACAGGAGAAGCTTTCATAGAAGAAAATGAGAAAAAGAAAATGATAGAAAAATATGAAGCTCTTAGTGTGGACATGGAAACAGCAAGTATTGCTCACGTATGTTATGTCAATGAAATTCCTTTTTTGGCAGTGAGAGCAATTACAGATTGTGCCGATGAAGAAGCCAAAGATAATTTTGAGGAAAACTGTAAAAAAGCATCGGAAAAGTCGGCAGAGTTTGTGAGACTGCTGTTAAAAGAATGGAAAGAATAGGGAGAGGGGGAATAAGATGGAAGAAGCACTGAAATTCAGGAAAGGCGACCATATTAAAATTGAAGGAGAGCTTTATCAGGTTTTAGGCGGCATTGAGCTTGTAAATCGCAGTGACGGAGCTCGTTGGACAGAATATTATGTGCAAAATCTTCAAAACGGAAAAGAACGCTGGTTAAGCGTGGATGAAATCTATGATGAGTATGCAATTTACACCTCATGCGACGGTAAGGGATTTTCAGAGGAAGAATTGGATGCAAAGGGCTGGAAAAATGCAGACTCCGGTGTAGAAGAAGTGCTGGGTTGGTTCGGCAATGTGGACGCAGAACAGGGGGAGAAGGCCTCCTATACGGAATACGAAGACAGTACAGGGGAATATTTGATGTCCGTGGAGCACTGGGACGGTGAAACCGAGTATGCAAAGGGCTATTATCTGGATAAGGATGAAATCGAAATCGCCGGTGACTTGCAGCAGGCAGAAAATCCACAGTTTCGTGTGGATTATAATAACTGTCAGCCAAGACAGCCCCAAACTATGCAAAAGAAAAAAGGAAGGAACAAAAAAATCCTTGCAGTGGTTGTAATAGCAGTAATGGCATGGGGAATATGGGCAATGACAAAAAGCGCATCGAAAAAGGAAATCCGAAATTATTTGGAGGACTCCCCGTTTTATTCTTATGAAACCTCCATTACCTCAGATTTAAACGAAGAGGAAAAAGCAGATGTGTACAGTACAAGTCGTTCCATAGAAATGGCAGCAAAGGATATTATTAATGCCATTGACGGAGAAACAGAAGATGTGCAGGAAAATACAGAGGATGAAAGCGTGGCAATTTTGACAGAGCATGAGTATTGTCTGGTGTATGAGAGTGGAGAGGGCAAGACCATGGTGCAGGCAAGTAGCAGAGCTTACGTATATCAAAGCACCAACGACCCTTATCATGCCAGAGCCACAACATCACGGCATTATCGGAATTTTTATTATTTCAGAGGATTTTCAAGAGATGCTTCCAGATATAATAATCGAGCAAGCGGCTATCAGAATTATGACGGAACAGCGCCGGAATATAACTATTCCGATACGTATCGGACTTATTCCAATACAGTGCGTCAGGGAAGCACAGGCACGAGAACCTCTTCCGGAGGCGGAATTGGTTTTGGGAAATAAAGAGAAAAGACGGAGGGCTAGAATATGATGGAAGAATTATTATTGATTGTAATTTATTGTGTACTGGGAACAGGCTTAATGCTTTTGGGAAATATGGTGGTGGATTGGGTAATTCCCTGTCATTTTCCAACAGAAATTAAAAAAGGAAATGTGGCAGTGGGCTGTGTCACAGCAGGAATTTCCGTTGCTATCGGAATTATTATTAAGGCAGCCATTATGTCTCCGCAGGCAGCAGCCGTGGAGGAAAGTATTTTAGAAGGTGTGGCATCTACGGTTTACTATTATGTGATTGGTTTGATTTTCTGTATTATCGGATATTTCATTACCCTGCTTTTAAATCGAAAATACGATTTGAATAAAGAAATCGGTGATGGAAATCCGGCGGCAGGCATTATGACGGCAGGTATCTTTGTAGGATTGGCAATCGTAATCAGTGGAGTAATTATGTAATGCAGGAAAAGAAATTTTCATACAGACGTTTAATGTTTACAACTTTTGTGATTTCCGGCTGTTCCATGGTGTACGAGCTTTTAATCAGCTCAGTAAGCTCTTATCTTTTGGGAGACAGTATTTTGCAGTTTTCCATTACCATAGGACTTTATATGTGTGCCATGGGATTGGGCTCTTATTTATCAAAATTTATAAAGACACAGTTATTTGACTGGTTTATTTTCGTGGAAATCGGCGTGGGAATACTGGGAGGAACAAGCTCTATCTTGCTGTTTCTTGCCAATGTCTATTTGGAAAGCTATTCCCTTGTGATGTACAGTGAAATTATTCTAATCGGTGTGCTGGTCGGATTGGAAATTCCTCTTTTAACCAGAATTATTGAGGAAAATGCAGGAAATTTGCGTATTACCTTGTCCAGTATTTTCAGCTTTGATTATATTGGGGGATTGGCAGGCTCCATTGCCTTTCCGCTGCTTTTGCTTCCCCAATTGGGATATTTTTCTACGGCATTTTTGGTGGGAGCAATGAATTTGGGAATTTCTCTGTTTATTTTGTATTCTTACCGCCAATACATAGGTAGGACAGCTCTGTGGAAGGTCATTATTTATATTTCCGGTGCAGGAATGATAATGGGAATGTTGTTTTCGGAAAATCTGGCATCCGGTATTGAGCAAGGCTTGTATCGTGACAAGGTTATTTATTCGGAGCAGACACCTTATCAGAAATTAGTGCTTACCAAACATAAAGATGATGTACGCCTTTATATTAACGGAAATATTCAGTTTTCGTCTTCTGATGAATATCGCTATCATGAGGCATTGGTTCATGTGCCTATGTCAGCGGCAAAGAAACGGGAAAAGGTGCTGATTTTGGGAGGCGGAGACGGACTTGCCGTGCGGGAAGTGTTGAAATATAAAGAAGTACAGCAAATTGATTTAGTGGATTTAGATGCCGAAGTAACGGAACTTTGCAGAAGTCATAAAGACATTAAAAAGTTAAATGAGGGTTCTTTGGACAGTGTAAAACTAAAGATTTATAACGAAGATGCCTATGAGTTTTTGGAAAACAATGCAGGAAAAGTTCTCTATGATGTGATTTTGGTGGATATGCCGGATCCCAACAGTGAAACAGTAAACAAATTATATACGGATTTATTTTATCGCCTGTGCAGCCGTAATCTTTCTGATGAGGGAGTTATGGCTGTTCAGTCTACCAGCCCTTATTATGCCGGTGATGCTTTTTGGTGTATTCATGAAACTGTTAAGCAGGAGCTTCCTTTTGTATATCCCTATCATGTGCAGGTTCCTTCTTTCGGAGATTGGGGATTTCAGCTGGCATCTAAGACAGAGCTTCAGATTGAAAATCTGACATTGCAGCAGGAAGGGAAGTTTCTGACGCAGGATAATTTGCAGGGGATTTTTCTTTTTGGAGAAGATGAACGTTCCAAAAAAGAGCTGGAAGTAAATTCTTTATCAAGTCCGAAGCTTTTGCAGTATTATCTGGAAGCAGAGAAAAACTGGGAATAAGAAAGTTTGAAATAAAAGCAATCCCCCTATTTTCCTAGGGGGATTTGTGCTATACTGTTATTTTAGAAAAAAGTAGTTTGGAGGAAATGCCATGAATATGGATAGAATACCGGCTTATGAACTGATTTTAAAAGAAGAAATTTCGGATATTCATTCTGAAGGTTATTTGTTAAAGCATAAAAAAAGCGGTGCAAGAGTAATGGTGCTGAAAAACGAGGACGAAAATAAGGTATTTAATATTGCCTTTCGTACTCCTCCCGCAGACAGCACAGGAGTGGCGCATATTTTGGAACACAGCGTATTGTGCGGTTCTAAGAACTTTCCGCTGAAAGATCCTTTTGTGGAGCTGGTGAAGGGTTCTTTAAATACCTTTTTAAATGCCATGACTTATCCGGACAAGACCATGTATCCGGTGGCAAGCTGCAATGAGCAGGATTTTAAAAACCTGATGCACGTTTATCTGGATGCTGTATTTTTTCCGAATATTTACGAAAAGGAAGAAATTTTCCGTCAGGAGGGTTGGCATTATGAGTTGGAAAATACAGATGCGCCTCTTACTTTAAATGGTGTAGTTTACAACGAGATGAAGGGTGCGTTTTCTTCACCGGAGGATGTATTGGAGAGAGAAATTTTTAATTCTCTGTTTCCTGATACTCCTTACGGTGTGGAGTCAGGAGGAGATCCTCAGTGTATTCCTGACTTAAAATATTCTGAGTTTTTATCCTTCCACAGCCGTTATTATCATCCGGCAAACAGTTATATTTATCTGTATGGAAATATGGATATGGAAGAACGATTGAACTGGATGGATGAGGAATATTTAAGTAAATATGATGAAATTCCCGTTACTTCTCAAATCGGGCATCAGGAAGCTTTTTCAGAAATCAGAAATGTGGAAATGGAGTATTCTGTAACAGAAAGCGAACCGGAAGAAAATAATTCCTACTTATCTTATAACATTGTTGTTGGCGACAGCCTTGATGTGGAACGAAGCGTTGCTTTTGAAATTTTGGACTATACTCTTTTAAGCGCTCCAGGAGCACCTTTAAAGAAAATCCTTTTGGAAGAGGGAATTGGAAAGGATATTATGGGCTCTTATGAGGACGGAATTTATCAGCCGTTTTTCTCTGTCATTGCGAAAAATGCAAATCCGGCAGACAAGGACAGATTTCTTTCCCTTATCCGCAGCGCATTAGAGGACATTGTGAAGAACGGAGTGGATAAAAAAGCCATTGAAGCGGGAATTAACTATATTGAGTTTCGCTTCCGTGAGGCAGATTATTCCTCCTTCCCCAAAGGGCTGATGTACGGAATTGACGTGTTTGATACATGGCTGTATGATGATGCAAAACCATTTGAGCGTTTGAAATGTCTGGATATTTTTGATGCGCTGAAGAAAAAAGCAGATACAGGATATTTTGAAGAGCTTATTGAAAAATACCTGCTTTCCAATACCCATGCTTCTGTTGTCGTGGTAAATCCAAAGCGAGGCTTGGCAGCGGAAAAGGAAAAAGCTTTGGCAGATAAGCTGGCAGAGTATAAAGCATCCTTGAGTCAGGAGCAGCTGGAAAAACTGGTGGCTGATACAAAACACTTAAAAGAGTATCAGGATGCAGAAGAAACAGAGGAAGCTTTGAAAACCATCCCTCTTTTAAAAAGAGAGGATATCAGCAGAGAAAGCGCCAAAATCTACAACACAGAAAAGCATGTAGATGATACCTTAGTGCTTCACCATGAGATTGATACCAACGGAATTGGATATTTAGAACTGCTTTTTGACATGAAATATGTTCCGGAAGAATTAGTTCCTTATATGGGAATTTTAAAATCTGTTTTGGGATATGTAGATACAGAGCATTACGATTACGGAGCTTTGTTCAATGAAATCAATGCAAGAAGCGGTGGTATTCTGTTTGGAATTAGTGTGTTTACAGACTCGAAAGACAATCAGAAATTCACACCAATGGCGGGAATAAAGGCAAAATCGCTTTACAAGGATATTCCTTTTGTTTTTGAAATGATAAAAGAAATTTTAAAAACATCAAAATTAGAGGATGAAAAGCGTCTATATGAAATTATTGCGAAAATGAAGTCAAGATTACAGATGAGTCTGGTCTCATCCGGACATACCACAGCGGCTATGCGTGCGCTGTCTTACTTCTCGGCAGGCTCTTGTTTTCAGGAGAAAATCAGCGGTGTTGATTTCTATCAGCTGATAAATGATATTGAAGAAAACTTTGAACAGAGAAAAGCAGATGTCATTGCAAAATTAAAAGAGCTGATGGGCTGTGTTTTCCGGGTAGAAAACCTTATGGTAAGCTATACTTCCGAAGAAAAAGGCTATGAAGGTCTGGAAAAGGAAATCAAAGAATTTAAAGAAATTCTTTATACAGGTGAAAAGAAAGAGACAGCTTCCTATTCTTCCTGTGTTGTGAAAAATGAAGGCTTTAAGACAGCGGGACAGGTACAGCATGTAGCAGCAGCGGGTAACTTTAAAGAGGCGGGCTTTGAATATACAGGAGCTTTGCGGATTTTAAAAGTGATGTTAAGCTACGAATATCTGTGGATGAATATTCGTGTAAAAGGCGGAGCTTACGGATGTATGAGCTCTTTCAGAAGAAATGGAGACGGATTTTTAGTTTCTTATCGAGACCCGAATTTGGAAAAAACACTGGAAGTATTCAGAAAAACAGGCGATTTTATACGTTCCTTTGATGCAGATGAAAGAGAAATGACAAAATACATCATCGGAACCATTAGTGAACTGGATGTTCCTATGACTCCGTCTACAAAGGGAAACATGTCTTTAAATGCTTGGTTTTCTAAAGTAACAGAAGAAGATATGCAAAGAGAGCGTCAGGAAATCTTAGATGCACAGCCAGAAGATATTCGAAAGCTGGCAGGAATTGTAGACGCCATGATGGAGCAGAACCGCATTTGTGTAGTGGGAAGCGAAGAAAAGATAGAACAAGAGAAAAAGGTATTTGAAGTAACCAAACATTTACTGTAAAAGGAGAACGTATGAGGGCAGATTTTAAGTCAGGATTTGTGGCAATTATCGGAAGACCGAACGTAGGAAAATCAACCTTAATGAACCATTTAATTGGGCAGAAGATTGCCATTACTTCCAGAAAACCACAGACAACAAGAAATAAAATACAGACTGTGTATACAGGAGAAAAGGGACAAATTGTCTTTTTAGACACTCCCGGTATTCACAAGGCAAAGAATAAACTGGGAGAATACATGGTAAATGTAGCTCAGAGAACTTTTAAGGATGCAGATGTGATTTTATGGCTGGTAGAACCTACTTCTTATATCGGAGCAGGAGAACGTCATATAGCAGAGCAGTTGAAAAAATGCAAGCTTCCGGTGATTTTAGTAATTAACAAAGTAGATACGGTAAAGAAAAGCGAGATTGCAGGATTTATTGACGGATATCGAAAGCTGTATAATTTCTCTGATATTGTACCGGCCTCCGCACTTCGGGCACAAAATCTGGACACTGTATTGGACTGTATTTTTAAATATCTGCCGTACGGACCGATGTTTTACGATGAGGATACCATTACAGACCAGCCTCAGAGACAAATTGTGGCAGAGATGATACGAGAAAAGGCGCTTCGAACCTTAGATGAAGAAATTCCTCACGGCATAGCCGTTACCATTGACCAGATGAAGGAACGTACAGATAAAGATTTGGTGGATATTGACGCTACCATTATCTGCGAAAGAGACTCCCACAAGGGAATTATTATCGGAAAACAAGGTGCAATGCTGAAAAAAATCGGCAGCGCAGCCAGATATGAAATCGAGCATTTCTTAGAAAAACCGGTAAATCTGAAGCTGTGGGTAAAGGTGAAAAAAGATTGGCGTGACAGTGATTTTCTCATTAAAAACTTTGGATATGATAAGAAGGAAATTTAATGAATGATTTCATTACCGTAACGGGTATGGTTTTATCTGCCATGCCCGTGGGAGAATATGATAAACGTCTTGTGATTTTAACACGGGAAAAAGGGAAAATTACAGTTTTTGCAAAAGGTGCGAGAAGGCAGAACAGCACCATGATGGCTGTATCAAATCCCTTTGTGTTCGGTTCTTTCCTGATATATGAAGGGCGTACCGCATATCAGCTCCGTTCCGCTTCTGTGAAAAATTATTTTTCAGAGCTGGCAGGAATTCAGCCGGAGGTTTATTATGGTTTTTATTTTCTGGAACTGGCAGATTTTTATGCCAGAGAAAATATTGACGAGAAAGAAATGTTAAATTTATTATACATTACTTTAAAAGCATTGATTGCCCAAAGAATAAATCCAATACTTATTCGATACATTTTTGAATTAAAAACGGTTGCTATTAATGGGGAAGCGCCTTATATGTTTGCCTGTGAGGAATGTGGCACAACAGAGGAATTGCAGTGGTTTTCTGTAAGAGAAGCAGGTGTGTGTTGTAAAAATTGCGGAAATGGGAAAAAGGGAGTGATGTATATCAGTCCTTCTGCCCTATATACCATGCAGTTTATTCTTGCGTCAAAGCTTGAAAAGCTTTATTCCTTTACGGTGACAAAAGAAGTACAGGAAGAGCTGGGGAAAATAATGCGTTCTTATATGAAAGAACAAATTGATAAAAATTTAAAAAGTCTGGAGATTTTGCAGATGATGATATAAAAGAGGCGAGGGCTGAAAATCAGCCACCGTCTCTTTTGCTGTATAAGAAAAGGTGTTCCCTGAAAGAAATTTAGCAATAAGTTCATGATAATAAAATTCTATATAGTGAAAATATATAAAAAATGCAATTAAAATATATAAATAATAAATAAAACGCCAAACGTTTGCGGAAAAATATGGATAAAGTACCGAAAAAATTATTGCCTTAAAAAGATGTAATAGGTTAATATGTAAAATATAGAAACTATATATAAAAATGGAGGAATGCGACATGAAACGATGGAAACAAGTTTGCAGTACCATGCTGGCAGGAACAATGTTAATTCAGACACCTGTTGGGGCTGCGCCTGTACCGGAGGCAGAACAAGAAGAAAAATCTCCTTGGGTATCAGATTGGAAACCGGAAGATGGTACAACAACAGGAGATGCTTACCAGATTTATCCTGTTCCCCAGAAAATTGAATATCCCTCAAAGACAGAATTTGACATGGATAAGAACGTGGGTGTGGTAAGCGGCGAAAAGGTAGACAAAGCTACAAACGACTACTTGAATGAAGTCTTGGAGGACTTTGACAGAACCCCGAAGAAAGAGAAAAAAGCAGGAGACGGCAGTGATATTATCATTGGTGTAAAGGGAAGCGGAGATGAAGCCGATAAATACTTTGCCGACAAGAAATTAGATGAAAAACTCTTTGAACAAAGCGGCGGCTACGCATTGAGTGCAGACGGAGAAGATATTATCATCTTGGGAAAAGATACGGAAGCGGCATTTTATGGGGTAGCTACTTTAAAAATGATGTTTTCTTCCTTTAACGGAGAGAAATTTTATCCGGTAGAAATTCAGGACTATGCTTCTATTGATGCCAGAGGCTATATTGAAGGATTTTATGGAAGCTGGACACACGAGCAAAGAAAGAGCCTGATGGAGTTTACCAGAGATGTGAAGATGAATTTGTATGTATACGCATCCAAGACAGACGCATATCACACCTCTAAATGGGCAGAACTTTATCCGGATGATATCTTAAATCAGTTTAAAGAACTGGTGGCATTACAGGAGAAGAATAAAACAGAATTTTCATGGGCGGTACATATTGGAGATATGTTAAGAGGCTTGCAAGATAATCAGGAAGAAGAATATCAGGCAAGAAAGAAAAAACTCATGGCAAAATTTGACCAGTTATATGATATTGGGGTACGCCGTTTCTGCATCTTAAACGATGACTTTGGAGCAGGTTCACCGGAACTGGTTGTTCGTCTTGTGAATGAATTAAACGAGGAATACATTAAAGCAAAAGGATGTAAACCGATTATTTATTGTCCTCAGGGCTATAATGTGGCATGGTCACAGGGAGCAAGCGGACAGAAAGAACTGGAAACTCTGAAAAAATTTGACAAAGACGTTTTGATTTTCTGGACCGGACAAGATGTAAACTCTCCGTTTACGCAGGAGTCTATCACTTATGCAAAGGAAAAAACAGGACACTCTCCGGTATTCTGGGTAAATTATCCATGTAATGAGCACGCAAAATCAGGTATCTTTTTAGGCAGCAGCGCTCATTATATCCGTGATAATATTACAGGATTGGCAGGCGCTGTATCAAACCCAATCCACTTTGCAGAGGCGGATAAAGTAGCATTATTCCAGTTGGCATCTTATTTCTGGAATGTAAATGATTATTCAAAGCATACAGAAGAAGTATGGGAGCAGTGCTTTAAATACTTACAACCGGAGGTTTATGATGCGTATCTGACTATTGCAAGAAACGTATCCAACTGTCCGGGTTCAGGACGTGTACCAAAAGGTTTTGAGGAGTCTTTATATCTTGCAGAAACACTGGATACAATTCAGAAAGCAGTACAAGGAAATACTTTTACAGCAGATATGCAGGAAGTAAAAAATTTAAAAGCAGAATTTGCACATATTCGTGATGCAATTAAAACTTTTACAGAAAATTGTACAAACAAAGCTTTGGTACAGGAACTTACCAATCCGGGTAACCGTGAAGGCGGCGAAGGCTGGTTGCAGGCTCTTGAAAATGTAGTAAAAGCAGGAGAATATATTTTACAGGCACAGGAAGAAATGGCAAAGGCAGAACCGGATATGGGTATTGTATGGCAAAACTTCTCTGATGCATCAGCAGAAATGAATACTTACAACAAACGTACTTACCAATTCCCGGCAGGCGGTACACAGTCTGTAAAAGCAGGAAGCCGCAGACTGGTTCCATTTGTCAATGCTTGTATGGAAGATGTAAAAGCAGTGGTAGATGAGCTTCTGGCAACAGGAAATGCAGAAACACCTGCGGACAGAATTTATACAAATGTGAGTAAATATGCAAAAACACCATTGACCATTGATGAAAAAGAATATGGTGTTCGCAATGTAAAAGTAACACTTGAAAAAAATCAGTATATCGGTATTAAAACAAAAGAAATTGCAGAAATTTCCAAAGTTATTCTGGAAGGCTCTGATGTATCAGGTCTGACATTAGAATATGCTCTTTACGGGGATGACTGGAAAGAAGTAGAACCGGGAGATTTACAGAAAAATATAGAAGCAAGATATTTGCGTCTGGTAAACAAAGGAGAGAAACCGGTAACTGCCATGGTGAAAAAGCTGGCGGCAGTAATTGAAAACAGAGCAGTATCCATGTCTGTAAAAGGAACAAATATCAAAGAGCTTCAGTCCGGTTCATGGGATGAGATGTTTGACGGTAATGCTGAGACTTTTGCCCTGACAAAAGGAGCACAGAAAACAGGAGACTATATTACCGTTGATTTAGGAAGAACACAGGCAATCAATGACATTACCTTCTGGACAGCAGACGGAGACCAGAAAATTTACGATGCCAAGGTATCTGTTTCTAAAAACAACAAAGATTTTGAAAAAGTTGCCACATGGAACAGTGAAAGCGGAACAGTAAATCCTCCTCGCAGAGAGTACAAAGCAGATGCCAAAGGAAAAGAAGGACGTTATGTTCGTCTGGAGGTAACAGCAAATAACAACAATCCATTAAAAATCTTTGAAGTGGAAGTAAATAAAGGTCAGAAAGCGCCGGGAACAATTTCTCCTGATTTTGCTCTGACAAGCGATAAAAAAGCAGATAAGAAAGCTTTGACAGACAAAAATCTGGCAACGGTATTCCAGATTTCACAGACAGATGATAAGAGTTATCTGGAATACAGAATTACAGATAATGTAAATCTGGACAGCTTTACCGTATTGCAGGCAGGTTCCTGTGAAGCAAAGGTTACTTTAAAAACAGCAGACGAAAAAACAAAAGATTTAGGAAAGCTGACAAAAACTACACAGGAATTTAAAGGATGGGAAGAAAATGTTCATGCAGTGAGATTTGAATTCCCAAAAGGAAAAGACGTAAAATTAAATGAAATCATTCTCAAATACGGTGAAAATCCATCCGGTGACGTAGGACAGGCAGTTGAAAACATTCCTGTTGATCCGGGTGTGGAAGACTCAAAAGAAACAGTAAACCTTGCACTGAAACAGCCGGTAGAAGTATCCGGTATTGAAACAAATAACGTAAAACCGGAAAGTGCAGTAGACGGGGACGAAAATACAAAATGGGACAGTGCAGCATTAAAAGGCAGCGGAGCTAAGAGCCCACAGTGGATTATTGTTGATTTAGGAACTTATACAAATATGATTTCCGAAATCAAAATGAGCTACTATAACAAAGTATATCCAACCGATTATGATGTACAGGTATCTAACGACAAGGAAAACTGGGTGACTGTTAAAACTATTACTAAAGAAAATAATGGATCTACAAATCCGGTAGATACTGTAAAAGAAGAACTTGCACAGCCGGTAGCAGCCAGATATGTGAGAATTCTCTTTAGAAGCATCAATGCCAATGCAGCAGGTAACTGTATCGGATTAAAAGAACTGACAGTAAACGGCGTGAGACGTCATGTACCGGTAAGCTATACTTCCGTAGCAGAGCTTGAAAATGTAAATGCAGAAGTAAACGCAGAAAATGTAGCATTACCTGCATTAGTAGAAACAACCGTAAAAGCAGGAGAAGAAAAAGAACAGCCATTAAAAGTTATTCCAACATGGGATACAGAAAAAATTGATACATCAAAACCGGCAGATATTACTGTGACAGGCACTTTGCCAATCAATTACAGCCTCGTAAATCCGGAAGCTCTGGAAGCACAGGTTCATGTAATTGTAGGCGAGGGAGGAACAGAGCCTGAAAATCCGGAAAGAACAAATCTTGCCTTAAATCAGAAAGTAGAAGTTTCTGATGTAGAAACAGACTTTGACGGAAGTAAAACAGATTATGTAGGAGAATACGCTGTTGATGGAAAAGCAGATACCAGATGGAGCAGCGGACCTTTGAACAGTAAGCTGGGATTAGGCGGAGAACCAAAAGATCAGTATATTGTTGTAGATTTAGGTGCAGGCAAAAATACCATAGATGAAATTAAAGTTTCCTATTTCAAGAAAGTATGGCCTACAAATTATACAGTAGAGGTTTCAGCAGATAAAAACACATGGGAAACTGTAAAAACTATAAAGAGAAATTCTTCAAATGACCTTAATGTTGTAGACGATTTCAAATTAGAGGAAGCAAAAAATGCAAGATATGTGCGTCTGTCCTTCCCGAAAGACGGTTTGAATACCAATGCAGCAGGAAGCAGCGTTTCGATTACAGAGCTGGAAGTATACGGAACAAAAGAAGACATCACAATTGATACAGGAGTTTTAGAGGAAAAAATCGCATCTGCCAAAGAGCTGATAAAAAATGCTGAGGCTGAACCGAACAAATATGACAGTGCAACAGTAGAAGTATTAAAAGAAGCTTTAGAAGTAGCAGAAAACACTCTGAAAAATCCAGAAAGTCAGGAACAGGTTAATAAAGCAGCAGAGGAATTGGCAACAGCAGAGGCAGGCTTAAAGGAATTAGACTTAGACGCATTAAACGTAGCGCTGAAAGAAGCAGAAGAGATTTTGGCAGCAGAAAGTGATTATACACCGGAAACTTATAAAGTCTTTAAGGCAGCTTACGAAGAAGCAAAAGCACTTCTCGGCAAACCGATGACACAGCAGCAGGCAGAAGAAGCAAAGGCAAAACTGGAAACAGCACAAGAGCAATTAGAAAAAGTAGAAATAGTAGAAAATGAAGGTTGGAAAGAGACAGAAAACGGCTGGGAATACTATGAAAACGGACAAAAAGTAATCGGATGGTTATATACAGGAAATCATTGGTATTACATGGACGATAATGGTATCATGGTAACCGGTTGGGCAGCAGTAGACGGACATTGGTACTATATGGACCAGTGGGGAGCAATGTGCACCGGCTGGGTGTCAGTAGACGGACATTGGTATTATATGGACCAATGGGGAGCAATGCAGACCGGTTGGGTACTTGTAGGAGATACATGGTATTACATGAACAACAGCGGAGCAATGCAGACCGGTTGGGTACTTGTAGGAGATACATGGTATTACATGAACAACAGCGGAGCAATGCAGACCGGTTGGGTACTTGTAGGAGATACATGGTATTACATGAACAACAGCGGAGCAATGCAGACCGGTTGGGTACTTGTAGGAGATACATGGTATTACATGAACAACAGCGGAGCAATGCAGACCGGTTGGGTACTTGTAGGAGATACATGGTATTACATGAACAACAGCGGAGCAATGCAGACCGGTTGGGTACTTGTAGGAGATACATGGTATTACATGAACAACAGCGGAGCAATGTGCACTGGTTGGTTATTTGTAGGAGATACATGGTATTACTTGAACGACAGTGGAGCAATGTGTACCGGTTGGGTGTCAGTAGGCGGACACTGGTACTATATGGATCAGTGGGGAGCAATGTGCACCGGCTGGGCGCTTGTAGGAGATGATTGGTATTATCTGAATGCAGACGGAACCATGGCAAGCAATCAGTGGATTGGCGGTTATTATGTAGATGCGTCCGGAAAGATGGTGTAAAGAATAAAATATCTTCTTTAGAGGTTGAAAACCTGTTACTTAACAGGTATAATAGGCTTCATAAACAAAAATGCCATAACAGTATTTTGAAAAAATGTAAAATAGAGGAGATTGTACAATGGAAAAGACAATGGAAAAGATTGTTGCACTTGCAAAATCCAGAGGATTTGTATATCCGGGTTCTGAAATTTACGGAGGTCTGGCAAATACATGGGATTATGGAAATCTCGGTGTAGAATTGAAAAACAATGTAAAAAGAGCATGGTGGCAGAAATTCGTAATGGAAAGCCCATACAATGTAGGTGTTGACTGTGCCATTTTAATGAACCCACAGACATGGGTTGCTTCAGGACATTTAGGAGGCTTCTCTGATCCGTTGATGGATTGTAAAGAGTGTCATGAACGTTTCCGTGCAGATAAGATTATCGAGGATTACTGTGCAGAAAAGGGAATTGCCATTGAAGGAAGCGTAGATGCGTGGTCACAGGAACAGATGAAGGATTTCATCGAAGAACATCAAATTCCATGTCCTACCTGCGGAAAACATAACTTTACAGATATTCGTCAGTTTAACCTGATGTTTAAAACTTTCCAAGGTGTTACAGAGGATGCGAAAAATACAGTATATTTAAGACCGGAAACAGCGCAGGGTATCTTTGTAAACTTTAAAAACGTACAGAGAACATCCAGAAAGAAGCTTCCTTTCGGTATTGCACAGATTGGTAAATCTTTCCGTAATGAAATTACACCGGGTAACTTTACATTCCGTACCCGTGAATTTGAACAGATGGAACTGGAATTCTTCTGCAAACCGGATACAGACTTAGAATGGTTTGCATACTGGAAGCAGTTCTGCCTTGACTGGCTGCATAGTCTGGGATTAAAAGACGAAGAAATTCGTTACCGTGACCATGACAAAGAGGAATTAAGCTTTTACAGTAAAGCAACCACAGACGTAGAGTTCCTTTTCCCATTTGGCTGGGGCGAGCTTTGGGGTATTGCTGACAGAACAGATTACGACCTGACACAGCACCAGAATGTTTCCGGACAGGATATGACTTACTTTGATGATGAAACAAACCAGAAATACATTCCTTACGTTATCGAGCCTTCACTGGGCGCTGACCGTATGGTACTTGCATTCCTTTGCAGCGCTTATGACGAAGAAGTGTTAGACGCAGAAAAGAACGATGTTCGTACTGTGCTTCGTTTCCACCCTGCATTAGCGCCTGTGAAAATCGGTGTGCTTCCATTATCTAAGAAGTTAAACGAAGGTGCGTTAAAGGTATTTGAACAGTTATCCAAGAAATACAACTGTGAATTTGATGACAGAGGAAATATCGGTAAACGTTACCGTCGTCAGGATGAAATCGGTACACCATTCTGTGTAACTTACGACTTCGACTCCGAAACAGACGGAGCTGTTACTGTACGTGATCGTGACACAATGGAACAGGAAAGAGTAAAAATTGAAGATTTAAAAGCATATTTCGAAGAAAAATTTGTATTCTAAGAAAAGCTTGTAAAAGACAGGAGTTGTTGTAAAGCAGCTCCTGTTTTTCTTGCTGAAAAATGTCGGATATGGTATATTTTTAGTATATGACAGAATTTGGCAAGTTGGAGAAAAGGTACAATCAGGGGAATAGGAAAACAGATAAAAGAGGGGTTTATGAACGAATATACAAAGTTTGAAAATAAAAAGAAAAAATTTAAATCTCTGGTTATAGGAGTGCTGTTGTCTATTTTAGCAATATTTTTAATTTTTACTTTAAACTATAACAGGATATATAAGCTGCTTTTGGATAAAGATATGGAGCAGATTGAATTTACCTCCGGTTTTGTTACAAAGCTGATACAGACAGAGATTGAAAATCTTCTATCAGAGCTGGAAGCCAGTCAAAAGACTTTTTTAGACCATGACGGAGATCAACAAGATGAAATTGTAGAGCATTTAAAGGAAATAAAGAAAGAGCGGCAGTTTGAAAAAATTGGTGTGGTGAATTTAGAAGGAACAAGTCTTGATGATACAGGGAAAGTAGAAAAAAGCGAAGATACAGAATTTTTGGATAGTATGAAGAAGAACAAAAGGTATGTATCAAATGTGATGGACGTTTCCGATACTATGATGATAGCAGTTCCTATCACCAGAAATGGTCAGGTAACAGGGGCAATTTGGGGATATTACTCGATATCTAAAATTTCTGAAAAAATTGAACTGACAAAAGGTTCTCAGAGATATTTTCAAATTATTGACGATACGGGACTGTATATCAGCAGTTCAAACAATGTATATTCTTTTGCAAAAGATATGAATATATGGGATGAATTAAAAAGATATGAAATATCTGACGGAATAACAATGGAAGAAATACGAAGTAACGTAGAAAGTGGAAAATCGGGACAGTTTCATTTTGCCTTTGAAGGACAGGGCAGATATGTTACATACGAACCATTGGGAATTAAGAATTGGTATGTGTTTTCGGTGCTGGTAGAGGACTATTTGGGAAATTATGTAAAGAAAATCGAACAGGCATTTTCATATCTTTTGTGGGGAGTGCTTGGCGTGATTATGATAGGAATAGGATTGATAGGAAGGTCAATCTATGTGACTACCGGTTATATCAAGGAGCAGAATGAAAAATTATTTACAAGGAATTCCCTTCTGTTTATGGTTTTAAAGCATACAAATGACGTTCCTTTTGAACTGAATTTTGTCGAGCAAACTCTTACAATATATACAAATAAGGATGAGGAAAGAAAAATATGTAAAAATTTAGATTATTTTACGCCTCAAAATATGCTTCTTAATGAAAAGATATGTGCAGAAGAATATGAGAAATATCAGATGGTTTACGAAAATCTCATAAATGGAAAAAGTGTAGAATCGGTTGTTTTAAAATTAAAAATAGACGGAAAGTGGGACTACAATAAAATTCATATTAAAACCATAGATAAAAATCATATTGTAGGTTTTTTGGAAGACTATAATGAGCAGGAATATCAAAATCAGAAGATGGAAGAAATGAGTATAAAAAACCAAGTTGATTTTTTGACTAAATTGTATAACAGAGAATTTTTCTCACAGGAAGTAGAAAGAATATTAAAAGATATGGCAAACCACAAGACAGAGAAAAAGTCGGCTTTATTTCTGCTGGATTTGGATTTTTTTAAAAAAGCAAACGATACATTAGGTCATATAACAGGAGATGAAATCTTGCGTGAAAGTGGAATGATTATGAAGTCAATTATCAGGAGTACAGATTTGGCAGGGCGACTGGGAGGCGATGAGTTTGTATTGTTTATAAAAGACGCAAAGGATGTTCCGGCTCTGGAGGTTTGCGCAGAGAAAGTAAATCGAGCTCTGCATAAAATTTATGGCGAAGGAGAAAAAACAGTAACGGTCAGCGCATCCATTGGAATTGCTGTTGTGACGAAAGAAAAGACATTTGCAGAGCTTTACAAAATGGCAGATTTAGCTCTTTATGAAGCGAAAAAACAAGGCAGAAACAGGTATTATATCATGTCAAAAGAAAGATAAAAATCAAAAATTTTCGGGGGGGGGGGGGGGGGGGACAAGGGTTTCTGTCAG
>UQAX01000022.1 GCA_900539145.1 uncultured Blautia sp. | reverse complement strand
AAATTATTATTTTCAATCTATTTATTCTATAATTTCCCACTCGCTTTAATGTAAGAATGGGGAAATTTACAGAAATGAAAAAAGATTTGAGAAGCTTTGGTCCGCCGAAGCGGACCGCTTCCCTAAAAACAGCCTGCCATTACTGTTTTACAAACATTAAGCAGTTAAATCCTTCAGGAATTTTACTAACTGTACTGCTTCCGTTGGTCCAACGATGATTTCCCATCCCGGAAGTTTTGCTTCGATATCACCTTTTAATACAGCTACTTTTCCCGGAATAACCAGTTTTCTGGATTTTACTTTGCCTTCTACATTTTCCTGAATGTATTTAGCAACAGATGTGGAAGATAATTTACCGGCAGCCCATGCAGTTAATACGGAAAGTCCGCCTGCATCGGAGATAATCAGGTTACATGGAACACCGGAACGCTCTAATTCACCGGATACAACGAAATATGTAAGAGCAAAGTCTACGGTTGTCAGGCAGATAGAGTTTTCATCAGCTCCATTTAACGGATATACACCCGGCTCTACTTTCATTGGTTTCTGTGGATCTGTAAATACGTTCTGTCTTAAACCGAACAGTGGTAATGCTTCTGCATAATCCAGAGTTTCCATAACAACGATAGAACCGTATTTTACAGTAAATAAGGAAGCCAGAGCCTGCTGTAAGTTTCTGTCACCATGAGCAATTTTTGCTAAGTTTACTAGTGTAGGATATCCGAATGTTCTATCCTGATCTTTTAATGCTGCACGACGGATCTGAACAGCATTTCCGTAAGCTTCTTTTACAGATGCGCCTGTTGCATCGATAACCAGATTTTTGTTTCCTGCTTTTTCTAATGCAGCAACTGTATCATAGATTTCATTTAAGTCAGCGCCTGCAACACCTAAAACAACGCCTGCTGTTTTTGCAACTTCGTTCATTGCTTCGTAGTTTGCAGCTGTTGCACCATTTAATACCGGTTTACCGTCTTTGCAAACTTCTAATGCTGCTTTTGCAACTTCAACGTCTGTACAGCCAAGAACTAAGGTTCTTCCTGTTGCGGCTGCTTTTTTCACCATTTCTACATAACGGTCTTTATCTGAACCTTCTTCATAGTTTACATAAATCACTTCAACGTACATTCTTTCACCAATACGTTCGTAATCAACTTTCTGAAGTTCAGCAAGTTTTGCATCTACTGCTGCGTCATCCATACATGTGCAAAGAGCTACTGCATATCTTGTTTTGCTTACGAATGTTTTTTCATGTCTGAATAAAACAGTTTCTCCGCCTAATGTATACTCATTGTCGCCCGCACCGACTTTGATTGTTTTCATTGGAGGAGCAGTAGCCTCAGATAATTCAGCTAAAGCTTCTTCAGACATGTGCGGACATTTGGAAATTTCCAAAGCGCCCTGTGCAACTTTCATAGAGAAAGCCATACATGTAGGGCAACCGCACTCTTTACAGTTTTTCTTTGGTGTCATTTTAAAGATTTGAATACCTGTTAATCCCATTTGTTTTAATCCTCCTGTTTTACGATTACATTAATTCTTTAATCATTTTTGAAATAGTTGCAACGGACTGAGGATGTTTCAGAATAACAGCGTCAGAACCAGATGCTAAAACAGCAGCTGCTGTCTGCACTTCCATGCTGATACCTCTTTCTTCAAGAGAACCCCATTCTGGCATATCTTCTTCAGAAGCCATAGCTTCTTTTACACTCCAGGATTCATCAGCAACTGTTGTGATGATTGGCATCTGTAACATATTATCGTTCTGAGATAATGCAGCGCCTTTAATACGATCCATTGTAGAAACTACATATTCAAAACCGTATCCTACTGCTGCTGAACCAACGTTCATAACAATATCCTGTGCTTTTACACCTAACTGTGTCATTACAACGTTTAACTGTTTTGCAAGGTTGATATCTACTGCAGACTCAGCTCCAACTTTCTGATTGTAAGCAAGACCTGCTGCTGCACCGACAGCTTTGTAGTTTTCTTCTCTTGCAGAAAGAACTAATGCGTTTTTACCCTGTAAAACTTCAGCTACTTTAGGAAGTAATTCAGCGTCTTTTTCAACGTTTTTACATCCTTCAACAACTAATGGGCAAGTAACAGCATCTCCAACTTCTTTTACAATAGCAATTAATTCGTCTACTGATTTATCAGCTCCATTTGGATCTCCGCCTTCCAAACGTAAGCAAACAAAATCAGCGCCTTCTACGGCTTCCGCTTTTTTAGCGATTTCAGCCATAGTTGTTGCACCTGCATAATAATTCTGGATACCCGGAATATTTGCAATACCCATATCTGAAATTTCCACACCTACTTTTGGTGCATTTTCCATGGGTGCGTCAAAAGTATAGAAAGGAAAAGTATTTTCTCCTCCTAATTTGATTGCTTTGTCCCCGCAGCCAATTTCAACTGTGTTAATGTTTGCATTGAATTTCTGTGGTTTCTGATTAAACGGCATTTCAGTTAGCCTCCTTCATATTTTTTATAACCGGCAAACACTTTATGGCAATCAGCATTTACCACTCTGTATTATACTACATTACGGACTATATTGACAAGTTTCCCCATGCAGTTTCATGAAAAACTTTCCAGAAAAAAGCTTTAATACTCGACTTTTTCCGTCAACTTTCCGCAAAAGTATGAAACGGGAGACTTCCCGCATTTTCGGAAAGTGTCTCCCATTTCGCATAAGTGGAGAAAACTCCACCTTCTTTTTACATCATCGGATCCATAGAAAGAGCCGGATGGTTCTTCTCTGTTAAGAATGCAACTAATTCTTCAGGATCTGTTGCGATTGTTTCATCACCAACCATATCGATGAAGTTGTCAATTCCGTACAGTTCTTTTGCTGTCTGATTTACTCTTTCAGCAACAGTTTCTTTTAATTCTTTTGGCATCCATACGATACGTTCGATACCGCCTTCTGCTTTCATGAATTTCTTAGAACCAATGAAATGTTTACCATGTCCCATAAATCCAGGTGTCTGAACACCGCCACCTGTCATGGAAGCCAGTTCTGGGAATGTCATTCCAAGTGGTGTCATACCTGCGTATTCACGGTTTGTAATAACAACACCGTTAGAGAATGGTTCAATACCGCAGATACATTCGAAACATCCACAGGATGTCATTGGTTTTTCCATGATAGAGTACAGAGATACATCCTGCAGAGCACCCTGAGAGAATTTCTGTACAGCTTCATTTACGTCTTCGTATTCACCAATTCTTTCATCGATTGGTCTTTCTTTTGTAATAACCTGACAAGGTCCGTTTGGATCAAGTTCATGTGTAGCTTTTGCATCTAACCATGAAACCGCACCGCAAAGTCCCAGACGTTCCGGTGTAACAACACATACGTGAGATGGAGAGAACGCCTGACAAAGAATACAGCTGTAATAAACATCAACAGACTCATCTGTCAGAGATTTCAGACGGTCATCACGTTTGTCAAATGTTGGGATAGCAACTTCATGACGAATTCTTGTACATTCAGCAGGATCTGTGTAAATAACAACTTCACACTTATCAACAACTGCGTCAAATTCATTTTTAACGGAAGCATATAATACTTCACCGATATGTTTGATACGGAAGCCTGCGTTAAATGCATCCTTGCTGATACGGATACGCTGCATATCACGCTGTCCTGTATGGTATACACCTTCGATACAGTTAATGTAATTATGGAATTTACGCTCGATAACAGGCTCGAAATCGGGCTGCATGTTTTTACCTGCAACTTTAACAACGTACGCAATGTTGTTTTTGCTTCCTAATTCCATTTCGTCTGCTTCAGGACCTACTACTGTAATCTTATGATCTTCGATTTCAGAAGCATCTACGGTCTGTACAAGCTCTGCACAGTCTACACGAGAACCATCGAATTCAACCTGCATATCACCACGACGGATGATTTCACCTTCAAATGCAGATGCAAATGCAACCGGAATATCAATGTTTGTGATTTTAATCTTAATATCACGAGCTTCCAGAGATGTTGCATTGAATTTGCTTACATCTTTCTGTACGATTAAGCTCTTAGGAACTTCAGATACACCTTCCTGATTTGTGATAACAGGGAAACCAAGAGCAATAGCGCCTGCTCCGCATGCAACGATTACATCATTTAACGGTGCAAATGCGTTAACAAATGCAGGAACACGTTCCATTGTATATTTCATTAAGTTTCCTGCATCACCCGGTGTAATGTTACCGAAGATTAAAGCAGCTCTTAAAGCAACAGATACAACATGGATTACAGATGTAACGTCTTTACCTAATGGAATAACACGTACATTTGCACCTGTCTTCATGCCAGCTTCTGTCAACTGGTCAATCACATCACCAACTAAAGTAACAAGAATACCCTGTGCCTGATAGCTCTTAACTAATGCAACTGCATCTTCTGTTGTAGGAGCTTTTCCTAAGATAACAGCAACACCCGGGATATCTCCTGTAACAAGAGGAACACCCAGTTCACGGATAACAGCATCTGCTAAATGTCCGTAGCATGGTTCTTCGTATGGTGTTGCACCGTCGATATATTTTAATACTTCAATAAATTCTGCACAAAGAGCTGTGGCTACACCTGACATAAAGATGTCATGTGTTCTCATTTCTCTTGTCATAAGAGTTTTTACAACTCCTAATGCTTCTTTTAATTCCCCTAATGTGTTTACCTTTACACCTGTTACAGCATAATAGCATGGTAAGCTGTATGCTGTATTTGGGAAGCTGATTGCTTTGTCAGCGCCGTGCTGTTCAATGGCAGCGTTAATTGCACCTTCTGTTAAACCATAGACAGCGTCATTTCCACTAAATACTGTTTCAAATAATGTCAATGTCTTTTCCTCCTAACATTCTCATAATCCCTTGTCGATTATGGTCTTGATTTTTGCGATTTCTTCTTTTACTGTATTGCTGAAGTCAAAGGGTGATTTTCCCTGACGGTCAGCATCGATAACTTCTGTGTTATAGTGAATGAAGCCCAGAAGGTCTTCTGCCGGAATTTTGCTTCGCACAAATTCCTCGTCTTCTGCATTTCGAACCTTATTGGCAACAACACGAACCTGTTTTACACCAAGGTCTTCTGCAAGACGTTTTACATTCTTATATGTCTGAACGCTTCTTGCACCCGGTTCGATTACCACAATAAACTGATCCATAGACTCTGTTGTTCCTCTGCCAAGATGTTCTAAACCAGCTTCCATATCCAGAATAACCACATCGTCACGATGAAGCACCAGATTATTGATAATTCTTCTGAGCATTACATGTTCAGGACAGACACAGCCCCCTCCGCCGGTTTCCACAGTACCCAAAACCAACAGTCTCACGCCGTTTACCATTTTGGAATAAGTATCAGGTATATCGCTTACCTGAGGATTTAATTTATAAAACTGATTATCCTCTCCTGAACCTGTTCTCTCTTCTATCAACTTCCGCATTTTCGTAATGGGAATAATAGAGTCCAGAGTTTCCTCATCAAAACCAAGGGCCAATCCCAAGTTTGCATCAGGGTCCACATCTGCCGCCAGCACATGTTTTCCTTCTTCTGCATATAAACGTGCAAGGGTCGCTGCAAACGTAGTCTTTCCTACGCCGCCTTTTCCTGTAACTGCAATTTTCATGTCATTCACCTTTCCTGTTTAAAGATTAGATACCAAGAGCAGCTCTCTTTTCTTCAATTCTTTCAATCATTAAATCACCTAATTTGTCGATGTCTTTTTCAACAGTAAATGCTGCTTCACACCATTCTCTTGTACCGTTTGTAAGGATTTCAACCATTTCGCTGGAACCTGAAGCATAAGGGTCAACACCCAGATATGTATCAAGTCCGGAACCGATTACATAGTTACCGATAGATACAGCTTTTTCTGACATCCATTCAGGAGCACATCCAACAACCGGAAGCTGTGAAATGCGAAGTCCGGAGTCTTTTGCAAGTGTTGCAGCCAGAACCAGCATACGGGAAATATCAACACAAGATCCCATGTGAAGTACCGGAGGAATGTCTGCCAATTCACAAACTCTCTTCAGACCGTCACCACAGATATCTTTTGCTCTCTTGTCCATAAGACCTGCTTTTGCAGCAGCCTGAGCAGAACATCCGGAAGCAATGATAATGATATCGTTTGCAACTAATTTTTTCATTAATTCGATATGAGCAACGTCAGGACGAACTTTTGGATTGTTACATCCAACCATAGCAACAGCACCGCGGATTACACCGGATGTAATACACTGTAATAATGGTTTTGTTGTTCCTGTTTCATCAACCTGAGAGTTTGTAACACCATCCAGAACTTTCACGATTGCTTCAGTAGAATAACCTACTGTTGCTTTCTGTTTCATCTGTGGAATATGAACTAATTCAGGTTTTCTGTTTTTAAAGTTTTCAATCGCCATCTTTACAATCTGTGTTGCTTTTTCCTGTGCTGTATGAGCATCAAAACGAACAAATTCAGAGTCAGGCATCTGAGCGATTGGAGATGTTGTGATAAATTTTGTATGGAAACATTTGCTTAAAGGTCCTAATGCCGGGAAGATACACTGTACATCTACAACGATTGCTTCACAAGCACCTGTTAATACAACGTTTTCCTGCTGTAAGAAGTTACCTGCCATTGGAATACCACGGCGCATTGCAACTTCGTTAGATGTACAGCATACACCTGAAATTGTAATGCCTTTTGCGCCCTGTTCTTTTGCATAAGCAATCATTTCCGGGCTGTCAGCAACTTCACAAATCATTTCAGAAAGACTTGGGTCATGACCGTGTACAACGATGTTTACGTTTTCTTCTACCATAACGCCTAAGTTTGCTTCTGTTTCGATTGGCTTTGGAGTACCAAATAAGATATCAGAGAATTCAGTTCCCATCATGGAACCGCCCCATCCATCGCCAAGACCGCAGCGGATAGCCTGTTTTACTAAAGCTTCCGGTTTGGAAGAACATCCCATATGAGTCATGTGAAGAGAACGGGAAACCTCTCTGTCAATAGCATACGGTGCTAATTCGTTTTCTTCCCACAATTTCTGCTGTGACTCAGGAGCTCTCTTTAAAAATCTCTGAGTTCCGAATGGTTTACCGTATTCCATTAAACCTTCTAACGCAACTTCATGTGCTAATTCATAAATGTCTTTGCCTTCTGTTTCCATTCCCCATTCTTTTGCAATGCGGATTAATTTTTCAGGGTCTTTTACTTTATAGCATCCGTCTGCCGCTGTTTCATACAGAGTATGGCAGATTTCACGACCATGGTCGGAATGTGCGGAAGCTCCGCCTGCTGTAAATTTCAGGTAGTTACGTCCTACGATACCATGTACGTCACAACCGCAAATACCTCTTGGTGCTTTCTTTGTAATGCGGCATGGTCCCATTGTACAGATACGGCAGCAAATACCTTCTTCTCCAAATTTACAATGTGGTGTCTGATTTTTTACACGAGCCTGCCAGGAATCAGCGCCTACTTTAGCACCTGTTTCCAGAAGTCTCGCAGTAGCAGCTTCAAATTCTTCTACTGTTGTTAATCTGAATTCACTCATGAATATCCTCCTTTTATTGTCGCCTCTTTTTCAAATATTTTTCCTGAAGTTGGCATTCTTCAATTTTCGGGTGGACTGTATACCCCTATATCCACCCCAGGGGGTTACAAGCTTTATAAAAAATCCTCTCTGCCTCAACGGCTGCATCAAAATTGTTTCCAGCCATTGCATAGCTTACGCTACAACAGGTTTTTCTTATGCCCGGACAGAGAGGAGAAAGCTTACGCTTTAAATATCTAACTTATCGACTATTTCCCGTATAGCTTTTTTCACCGGAGAGTCTTCCGGAAGATTGATTGTAGGTTTCCCTTCACAATCATAATCAAAAACAGTCTCATCCTGAGGTACAACCCCCAGAAGATGAAGTCCCTGATTTTCAATTTCCTGCTTTGTACCCTCATTGAGTACGCCGCCGGGTGCACGGTTAATAATCAATCCAATCTGACGAGGGTGCATATCACATTCCTCAATCAGTTTTGCAATTCTTCCTACCGCCTGCACACCTCTGCGGGAACAGTCGCTGACCAAAATTGCTGTCTGCATGCTTGGAAGCACACCTCTGCTGATGTGTTCCATACCTGCTTCATTATCTACGATAATGTATGGATAATTTTTTTCTAATCGCTGAAGCTGTGCCTGTAAAAGGCCGTTCACAAAACAATAACAGCCTTTTCCCTGAGTACGACCCATTACCAGCAAATCAAAATCATCATCTTCTACCAACGCATCATCAAACTTAAATTCCATATAATCCGCCTTAGTCATACCGGCAGGAATAGGATTATCCTTTGCCATTTCAGAACGGGCAACTTCTTCACGGACATCACCGAGGGTTGCATCTACTTTTACGCCAAGCACTTCATTTAAATTTGAATTTGCATCTGCATCTACTGCAAGAATAGGACCTTTGCCCTTTTCGCCCAGATACTGAATAATAAGTCCTGTCAGTGTTGTCTTACCTACGCCGCCTTTTCCGGCAACTGCAATTACATGCGCCATAAAGGGCACCTCCTATGTTTCTTTACATTTCTTATACTAATGTACGAAGACCTGAACGGTCAATGATTTCAGATACATCTTTCCATTTATTCAATGCGTACAGATGGATACCATCGATACCGCAAGCACGGTATTCATCAATCTGTCTGATTGTATATTCGATACCAGCTTCTTTAAATCTTGCTTTCTTTCCTTCAACATCTGCATCAAATGGATCCTGTACAAATGGATTTGGGAAGATCCAGTTTTTGGAGATGATTTCACAAAGCTCACGTGGCATTACACATGCGTTACGTGACAGAGCCATATTGATTGTAGCAGCCTGATCTAAGATTGGCATGATACCTACGTCAACCGGCATTGTAATACCAGCACAACGAATTGCGTCTAACCAATATTTAAACTGTTCCATATCCCAGCATAACTGTGTCATGATATAGTCAGC
The DNA here is from genome assembly GCA_900539145.1 of uncultured Blautia sp. GTDB lineage: Bacteria > Bacillota > Clostridia > Lachnospirales > Lachnospiraceae > Blautia. The sequence goes on along the minus strand of UQAX01000022.1, from coordinate 33,132 downwards.
ACCATTGTCCTGTTTCTGTTTCAGAACTGCAATATCAGCTTCTAAGCTACGGCAGGAAATATGTCCTTCCGGAGAACCTGCAACTGCAATTTCAATTTTATCACCGAATTCTTTACGAACATAAGCTACTAAGTCTGTTGCATAAGCGAAATCTCCGCCTGTTCCTGTCCATCCGAACGGAAGGTCGCCACGCAGAGCCAGCATGTGATCTACACCATTGTCAAGGTAGTTCTGAAGCTGTTCTTTAATACCTTCTGCTGTATTTCCAATACATGTAAAATGTGTAACAGGAATTGTTCCTGCATCTTTAATCATTTTACATACGTCCATGTTTTTACCAACGTTTGTTCCGCCGGCGCCGTATGTACAGGAAATATATTCTGGTTTATATTTACATAAATGTTCGATTGTTCCCGGAAGATTTTCCATACCTTTGTCTGTTTTTGGTGGGAAAAGCTCAAAAGAAAGGAGCATTTTCTCTCTCATTGCATCTGATAATTTCATAAGTTTGTACCTCCGCATTTAAAATATTATATTATTTTAAGGTGTTACCCTTTAAAATCTTATTCGCAATCCAGCTTTACAATGCTGTTCGCCAAATCCACCATAAGGATTTTCCCTTTAATCACTGTCTTCTCACCCATGATGTCACGAAGAATAACATTTTCTCCTTCTACATCAATGCGGCTTACCATTTTACAGATAACCGTGTTATCACTTTCTTTCTGAACAGTTGCAAGACACATATTTACGCCTCCTTTAAATGTTCCTTAACCAGTGTCAGAGCCAATCCTAAACGCATGTTGCCTTTTTTGAAATCTGCAACGCCTTCTTTAATGGTTTTTGCTGCATCCGGCATACCCAGCTTTTCCAGATTTTCTGCCATCTGGTCTAATTCCTCTGCATGATGCTCATTGTGTGATAACATATAATTTAATAAGGCTACCACTTCGTCTGTGCAGTTCCCCTGACAGTCACTGTTGCAGCTGCCGCAGTGCTCATGTCCGTGCTCGTGGTCATGATGATGATCACTTCCGTGAGGAATTACATTGCCATTTTCATCTTTGATTAAGTGCATTTTTCCATCCTTTCTGTGCGCTGTTTTATATTTTTACGCACTGAATGACAATAATTTATCAATTAAGCTCATTATACATGGTTTCATTATTTTTATCAAGGTATTTTATGTTTTTTTCTAAGTCCAACCCGTAAATATTTTCAATATCTCCACTTATTTATTTAACTTTTTGTTATTTTTGTGCAATAGCTTCAAAAGCCTCTTTTCCCCTTTTGTATAAGTCTTCTTCCTGACATCTTTTTCCATATACAGAAAACAGCATTTTCCCCTTTATTCGCTATGGATTTTGTAGGTTTTTGAACAATCTTTTGCCAACTTTGAAATTTAATAAAAACGTTGTACATTCTTCACATTTTCATGTTATACTGTTTCTAGTACAAGGAGGTTTTTATATGTCTTTCGGCAATCATATTATTCAATTAAACGACACAAAAGAAATGCCCCTGTTAGGACTTGGCACATATAAAACAACAGATGAGAACGAATTGAAACAAGGAATTCTGGAAGCATTTTCCTGTGGCTACCATCTGATTGACACAGCTTCTTTTTATAAAAATGAAGAAGGTATCGGAAAAGCCTTAAAGGCACTTTCCATTCCCAGAAGCGAGCTATTTCTTACCACAAAACTGTGGAATACCGCACAGCGTATCGGAAATATCGAAGACAGCTTTTATCGCAGCTTGGAGCGTCTGGGGCTGGACTATCTGGATTTATACTTAATTCATTGGCCTGTACCCGGCTGCTACTGCAATACATGGCGTGTCTTTGAAAAATTACAGGCTGCCGGAGTAATAAAATCCATTGGTGTTTCCAATTTTTCAGTACATGATTTAGAGCTTTTAAAACAGTCTTCTGATATTATTCCTGCCGTTAATCAGATAGAAATACATCCGCTTTTTCAAAATCCGGAGCTTGTATCTTATTGTCAAAGTAACGGCATTGCTCTTCAGGCCTATGCGCCTCTTGCCAGAGGTGCTTATATAAACAGTCCTCTGATGATTGAAATCGGAAATCGACATCAGAAAACGCCTGCGCAAATCGGTCTTCGCTGGCTTGTACAGCAAAATATATCTGTTATTCCAAAAGCAGGGGATAAAAATCATTTAGAAGAAAACAGTAAAATTTTCGATTTTTCTCTGACACCGGAAGAAATGTCAGCTATTTCTGCCATGAATGCAGGGGAACGTATGACCGGTATACCGGAGGATATAGCACTTTAATTTATATCGCCCTTACCAAAAGGAGCTGCATATCATACAAATATGCAGCCCTTTTACATTTATTCCATTGTCCATGTGCTATCCCATGATTCAATTTTTTTATCTCTTACCATTAATTCTCTTACCGCATCAGCAGGTGCTTTTCCCTCAAAAAGCACTTTATTTACCTGCTCGATAATAGGCATTTCCACCTTATATTTCTGTGACAGTGCAAGACCTGCTTTTGCAGAGTATACGCCTTCTACCACCATATTCACTTCATCCATTGCCTGCTGCATGTTTCTGCCCTGTCCCATGAGATAACCGGCTTTTCGGTTTCTGCTGTGCTTACTTGCACAAGTCACAATTAAATCTCCTATGCCGGATAATCCGTAGAAGGTGTCTGCTTTTGCTCCCATGGCAATCCCCAGACGGGCAATTTCCGTAATTCCTCTTGTAATTAGCGCAGCCTTTGTATTATCTCCGTATCCCAGTCCGTCTGCTGTCCCCGCTGCCAGCGCAATAACATTTTTCAGTGCGCCGCCCAGCTCAATCCCCAGAATGTCCGGACTGATATAGACACGAAAGACAGGACTCATAAAAATATTCTGCAAAAACTCTGCTGTTTCTTTGTCCTTCGCTCCTACCACACAGGTTGTAGGGAGCCCACGGCTTACCTCCTCTGCATGACTTGGACCTGAGAGCACGCAGCCTTTTGCTCCCGGAATTTCTTCTTCGATAATGTCGGTAAGCGTCATTAGAGTAGTCTCCTCTATCCCCTTTGCCACATTGACAATTAGCTGTCCTTCCTTCACATAAGGGGCAACCTTTTTTGCTGTACTGCGTACTGCCACAGAAGGCACAGCAAAAACAATCACATCTTTTTCTCTTAAAGCGCTTTCCAAATTGCCAATAATCTCAATTCCCTCCGGTATCTCTACTCCCGGCAATTTCGACTTATGTTCTCTGCTCTTTGCCAGTTCTTTTGCCTCTTCTTCCCTGTGAGACCACAAGGTCACCTGATGCCCGTTTTTCTCTAAGAGAATTGCCAGAGCCGTGCCCCAGCTTCCCGCCCCAATTACACTTACTTTACTCATAAGCTTCTACCTCTTTTTTCCAAGAAAAATTTTATTTTCGTTTCCATGTATTAAACGAACAATATTCTGTCTGTGACGCCAATATGCCAGAAGCATCAAACCTGTTGCTACACCATACATTTCATATAAAGCAGCTTGCGTACAATCGTAAGTTCCCATTTGCCCGAAAATAATCAGTGCCACCACAAATCCAAAGTATGCCAGCAAAGAGCCTAAAGATACATAATGTGTAAGGAAAAATGCTCCAAAGAACAATACGGCGCAAATCAGAAACAGTCTCCAGTCAAATGCCAGTAAAAGACCTACGGATGCCGCAATTCCTTTTCCTCCTTTAAACTTCAAATAAAAAGGAAAATTATGTCCCAAGACGCATCCCGCTCCCGCATACAATTCCAACAAAAGCAAATCCTCTCCCTGATGAGATGCAAAAAGCAGCTTTGCAACAAGGATAGCCACCACGCATTTCAGACAGTCTCCCAAAAGCGTCAGTGCACCTGCCTTTTTTCCCAGCGTTCTCAACGCATTGGTGCTTCCTGCATTTCCGCTTCCATGTTCACGTATATCAATTCCGTTTTTCTTTCCGTAAATGTAAGAGGTTTGAAATAACCCGCATACATAACCGATTGCCAGACAAATCACCCTCGCTAACATTTTCTCTATTCTCCCTCTTTTCGCTCACGAATAATAAATTTCAGCGAAGTTCCTTTAAATCCAAACGCTTCTCTGATTTTGTTTTCCAAATATCTCACATAAGAAAAGTGCATCAATTCCCTGTCATTTACAAAAATAACAAAAGTAGGCGGTTTTACGGAAACCTGTGTCGTATAGAAGATTTTTAAGCGTTTTCCCTTGTCAGAAGGCGGCTGCTGAAGAGCTGTTGCTTCTGTAATAATCTCATTTAAAACACCTGTCTGAATACGCAGTGTCTGATTTTCCAGAACCATGTCAATGGTTTCAAAAAGCTTTGGAATTCTCTGTCCTGTATGTGCAGAAATGAACATAATCTCTGCATAAGGCATGTAAGAAAGCGTTTCTCTTACTTTATTGGTAAATTTGTAAATAGTTTTGTCATTCTTTTCAATGGCATCCCATTTATTTACAGCGATTACTACGCCTTTTCCCCTGTCATGAGCAATTCCTGCAATTTTTGCATCCTGCTCTGTTACGCCTTCTGTGGCGTCAATCATCATAACCACCACGTCTGCTCTTTCTACGGCAGTTACTGTACGAATAATACTGTATCTTTCCAGCTCTTCTTTAATCTTATTTTTTCTGCGAAGACCGGCTGTATCAATAAAAGTATACTCTCTTCCCTGATAAGTTACCTTTGTATCAATGGCATCTCTGGTGGTTCCTGCAATGTTAGAAACGATTACACGGTCTTCTCCTAAGATTTTGTTAATCAAAGAAGATTTTCCTACATTCGGCTTTCCTACCACTGCGATTTTCGGAATTTCATCTTCCTCATCATTTTGTGCATTGTCATCAAAATGCTCTACCACTTTTTCCAGCATATCTCCCAGTCCCAGCATAGACGCAGCAGAAATCGGTACCGGTTCACCAATTCCCAGATTGTAAAACTCATAGGTATCCATCATAAATTTCTGGAAGCTGTCCACTTTATTTACAACTAAAACTACCGGCTTTTTGCTTCTTCGAAGCATATCCGCTACCTTGGCATCGGCATCTACCAATCCCTGACGAACATCTGTCATAAAAATAATAACGTCTGCGGTATCAATGGCAATCTGTGCCTGCTCTCTCATCTGAGAAAGAATAATATCTTTACTTTCCGGTTCAATTCCTCCAGTATCAATCATGGTAAAAGTCTTGTCCAGCCATGTTACATCTGCATAAATTCTGTCCCTTGTAACTCCCGGTGTGTCCTTTACAATCGAAATCTTTTCCCCTGCAAGGGCATTAAAAAGTGTTGATTTTCCTACATTAGGCCTTCCAACAATTGCTACAATCGGTTTGCTCATACATTGTTCTCCTTTTATTTGCTTTTCCTGTATTTTCTCCTAAAATTGCCGCTACAAAATCTGCACCTGTCTCATCTACAATCTGTACAGGAACATTTAAGGCTGTTTCAATTTCGCCTACGGTTTTATCATCCAAAAACACATCTTCCCCACTGCGAAGCAGATTACAGGGAAGCAACAGGCACTCTCCAAAATCTTCATCCGCAAGCTGTTTCATAATGTCCTGTCCTGTTAAAAGTCCTGACACAGTAATCCGTTCCCCGAAAAAGTCATTGCGTATTTCATACCCCTGAATTTCTATGTGCGGGAACTTCTCGTTTACCTTGTCCGCATATCTGCGTATATAAGGATATGCCAGCTTTCCTGTGGCAAAAGAAATTTTTCTCTTTCTGTTATCAGAAGGCTTGTCTTTCAAAGCCTCTGTCACTTCCGTATCCAAAAGCCGCAGCATACCCACTCCGTTTTCCAACTGAAGATAGCCGTCATAGCGTTCTTCCTCCGGAAGCTCTCTTCCTGCTAACAGATACCATTCGTCACTGGCATGAATGAAATGCACCCCATATTCAGGGAATATTTTCTTTTGCCAGCTCTCAATGGTGGCAATCACCTGCTCTGCTTCTTCTTTTGTAAACGGCTCTAAAGGATACAGTCCGTCTCTGTATTTGCTAAGTCCCACAGGAACTACGGAAACACTTCTCAAATGAGGTAAATACTGTGTCAAATCACGAATACTGCGCTCCAGCTCTTCCTTGTCATTTAACCCCTTACACAGAACAATCTGCCCGTTCATTTCAATTCCTGCTTCAAATAACCGCTGTACCTTTGGAAAAATATCACCTGCAAAGCGGTTATTTAACATTTTGCAACGAAGCTTTGGATTTGTAGTCTGAAAAGAAATATTAATCGGTGCTAAATGATAGTGAATAATTCGGTCAATATCATGGTCGCTCATATTGGTAAGTGTTACATAATTTCCCTGTAAAAAGGAAAGTCGAGAGTCATCATCTTTAAAATACAAGGTTTCTCTCATTCCCGGAGGCATCTGGTCGATAAAGCAAAAAACACATTTATTTCTGCAGGAACGATATTCGTCCATCAGACTGTTTTCAAACTCAATACCCAAATCCTCTTCAAATTCTTTCTCAATCTCCAGTTCCCATTCTTCTCCACTGGGTTTTCTCACCAGCAGTTCTATATACTCGTCATTCACCAGATAGTGATAATCAAATACATCTTCTATGGTCTCTCCATTGATACTGATTAACTCATCTCCCGGTTCTAATTCTAACTCCCAGGCAATGCTTCCTTCTTTCACCTGGCTGATTTTATGTCGGTTATTTTTCATATTCTTCCTCCTGCAAATGCCCGTTATTTTCTATAATACCAATATTATATGAAAAAAGCAATATTTTTCCTTGACTCCTATATGTGTCGAATGTTATAACTTATTGTGTAATTATGTCAAATAACTGTAAAATGGAGGTCATTATGGTTAATATCAGTTTGCTGGAAAAATCTATCCCGGTGGCTCCTATTAAAATAGCTGCATTAAAAAGCTGTTCTGAATTAGCTTCTCAGGTAGATGCTCATCTGGTACAATTCCGAAAAGAATTAAATTCTCACAATCAATCCGGATTAAATTTCCGGGGTTATGCTGAAAACAGTTTTCTTATTGACTGCAGCTGTCCACGTTTTGGTTCCGGAGAAGCCAAAGGCGTTATCAACGAGTCTATCCGTGGCGCAGATATGTTTGCTATGGTGGATGTCTGTAACCACAGCTTAACCTATAACATGTGCGGACATGTTAATCACATGTCACCGGACGACCATTATCAGGATTTAAAACGTATTATTGCTACTGCTGCCGGAAAGGCGCATCGTATTAACGTTATCATGCCTTTCCTCTACGAAAGCCGTCAGCATAAAAGAAGTAAAAGAGAGTCTCTTGACTGCGCTCTTGCACTTCAAGAATTGGTTCAAATGGGCGTTTCCAATATCATTACTTTCGACGCTCATGATCCACGTATGCAGAATGCAATTCCTTTATCCGGATTTGACAACTTCATGCCAACTTACCAGTTTTTAAAAACATTATGTGCAAACATCGAAGATTTTAAAATTGATAATGAGCACCTGATGATTATCAGTCCTGACGAAGGCGCAATGCAAAGAGCCGTTTACTTCTCTAATATCTTAGGTGTTGACATGGGTATGTTCTATAAACGCCGTGATTATTCCACAGTAGTAAACGGACGTAATCCGATTGTTGCCCATGAATTCTTAGGCGACTCCGTAGAAGGAAAAGACGTTATCGTTATTGATGATATGATTTCTTCCGGAGAAAGTATGTTAGATGTTGCAAGAAAGTTAAAAGAACGCAAGGCAAAACGTGTTATCGTATGTACTACTTTCGGTCTTTTCACAGACGGACTGGAAAAATTCGATGAATATTACGAAAAAGAATATATTTATCGTGTGATTACCACAAATCTGAATTACCGAAATCCTGAATTACTGACACGTCCTTATTATCTGGAAGCTGATATGAGTAAATATCTGGCAAGTATCATGGATATTTTAAACCATGACTTATCCGTAAACAAAGTTCGAAATACAACAGAAAAAATCAACAAGCTTCTGAAAAGATGCTAAAAGCTTATAAGACACAAAAACAGATGGTTACATGACCATCTGTTTTTTATGTAATCTTTAATTCACCTGATATACGTCTGCATACATCTTTCCAAATGCATGTGCATCCTCATGTTTCTCAAAATAAACATCTACATGTCCGTAAGGAACACCTGTATCTTCTACGGTATACACAGTGCCGTTAATTCTAAGCTTTGTACCAAACGGCACACCACCCATGGCAACTGTTCTTCCCTGTACCGGAACCGTTCCGCTGGCAGTTAAACCGCTTTCATGTCCGCCGCAGCAAGAACCGTTACAATATGCTGTAATTTTGAATTTACCTAAATACTTTTCACCAGATGAATTCTGTTCTTCCTGAGAACTGCTGTTATTGTCTTCCGGTGTCTGCGGTGTTTCCGGCTTACTCTCTTCCGGCGCAGGTTTGTTTTCAGGTTTTGCTGTATTGTCCGGTTTTATATTACTTTCCGGCTTCGTTGTATTATCCGGTTTCGGAGTTTGTACAGACGGTTTCTGTGCCTGTGTAGCTTCCTCATCCTTTTCCTGCTTAATTAAAGCATTGATTTTATCACTCTGTGCACTGATTTTATTCAGCAATGATTTTGTCGTACTCTGCTCTGTGGAAATCTGTGTTTCATATTCTTCCATCTGTGCCCGTGTACTTTTCATAACTGCTGAAATCTCATCCTGCTTGTCCAAGCTTTCTGCATGAAGCTTTTTAAGCTTTTTCTGCTCTTTTTTTATACTTTCTTCTTTTTCTTTAATTTCGTCTGTTGTCTTTTTATATTCTTCCAGCATCTTTCTGTCATACTTTGTCATCTGTGACATATTTTCTGCCTGACTTAAAAATTCTGAAAGGTCTTTCGCTTCCAAAAACAACGTCATATAAGAACTATTTGAATTTTCGTACATATATTGAATACGAAGCTTCATTTTGGAATACTGTTCTTCTTCTTTCTTTTGCGCTTCGCCCAGTTGGGTTTCAAGCTCCGCCAGTTCTTCCTGTCTTGCATCTGACTGACTCTGAATATCCTGAAGGTTTTCTCCCAATTCGCTAAGTTGGTTATTCAGTTCTGTCAAGTACCCTTCCAAATCATTTTTCTTGGATTCCAGACTTTTGATTCTTCCCTGAGCATCGTTTAACTGTTTCTCATTTTCCTTTTGTTTACCCTGCTCCGCAGAAATCTTGCTCTGTGTTGTCGCAGCGTAACAAGGAGTGATAATCAGACTTGCTGATAAAAGCCCCAAAATCAGGCCTGTACTTGTTTTTTTCTTCATAATCAAAGCTCCTTTTCATAACCAAAACCGATTATAACACAAAGTTCACAGGAAGAATAGTCTTTTTTCATTTTTTCGTAACATTTATGTAATAGTGCCTAAGATTTTCTGTCAAATTTATGCAATTATTCTATTGATTTTTTCTGTTTATCTTTGATATAAAAAGGCATTTCGAACAAGTTCTGCCTTGTCAGAAGTCATTCCTACCACATCAAAACGGCAGGGCGTATCCTCTGGATACCCTTCTTTTGCAAGGTAATATAACGCTGTTTTTGAAATTTTTCTTTGTTTTGCTTTTGTCACTGCTTCCAGTGGAGTTCCGTAATTTGCACTTTTTCTGTATTTTACCTCGATAAAACACAGATATTCGCCTTCTTTTCCGATTAAATCAATTTCTCCCTGTCTGCACTGAAAGTTTCGCTCTAATATCAAATATCCTTGTTTTTCCAAAAATTCGGCTGCCTGTGCTTCATATTTTTTGCCGATTTCATTCATGATTTTCCCCTGTCACATTATGAATAAAGCTCCTTCTATGTATGGGAGTCGGACCATACTTTTTAATAGCTTCGATATGTTCCTTTGAACCATATCCTTTGTTTGAGGCAAAACAATATTCCGGCATAATTTTATCATATTCCCGCATCAGGCGGTCTCTGGTAACCTTTGCCACAATACTTGCCGCAGCTATGGATATGCTTTTGGCATCTCCTTTAATAATCGGCACTTGAGGAATGGTGACCTGAGGAATGGTAACCGCATCATTTAATAAAATCTGAGGCGTTATCTCAAGCTTTAAAATTGCTTCTCGCATTGCTTCATAGGTTGCCTGTAAAATGTTGATTTCATCAATCCTCTGGGGACTGGCATATCCTACTGCCACGGAAACCGCTTTTTCCATAATTTCGTCATAAAGCTGCTCTCGCATTTTTTCAGAAAGCTGTTTTGAGTCGTTTACATATAAAATCTCACAATCCGGCGGCAAAATCACGGCTCCTGCTACTACCGGACCTGCAAAAGGGCCTCGTCCCACCTCATCTATTCCGCAAACATAACCCAGATGCTCATATTTACGCTCAAATTCCCGCATTTGTTTCAGGCGTTCTTTTTCCTTTTCCAAAGCCTGTATACGCTTCTGTCCCTGTTCTACAAGCTTTTGTACGCCTTTTCGTTCATCTGCTTTATAAGCTTCGCACAGCGCCGGTAATTCCTGTACCTGTGTGTTCTTAAATCTTTCTTTTATCTCCTGAATACTTTCCATTTTAAGCCTCCGGCTTTTCCAAGGTAATTTTTCCGATTTTTCCGTTTCTAAATTCTTCTAACAGAATATTCGCTGCTTTTAAATAATCCAACTCATTCCCTTTCTGTATACACTTTCTGTTTTCTGCCACCTGTTCCAGCATAGAAAGTGCATTTTCACTTTCCTCAAGGTCATATCGCTTTGCCAAAACACCTTCATAAGACTCGTGAAGATATTTGAGCAATTCCAGAGATAATTCTTCCAAATTTAAAATTTCATCTTTAATAGAGCCTACCATAGCAAGCTTTGCCCCTACGCTCTGGTCTTCGAATTTCGGCCACAAAATTCCCGGTGTGTCCAAAAGCTCTACATTTTTGTTAATGCGTATCCACTGTTTTCCTTTTGTCACACCCGGTTTATTTCCAGTTTTTGTACAGGCTTTTCCGGCAAAAGCATTGATAAAGGTAGATTTTCCTACATTTGGAATTCCCACTACCATTGCTCTGATTGGTCTGTTGATAATTCCTCGTTTTCTGTCTCTCTCAAGCTTTTCCTTACAGGACTCCATGACAACAGGAAGAACACCTTTTATCCCTGCGCCGCTTTTTGCATTCAGCTTTACTACATAATAGCCTTTACCTTTAAAGTATTCTGCCCATTTCTCATTTTCACGCTCATCTGCCAAATCTGATTTATTCAATAAAATCAATCTTGCTTTATTTTTTCCTAATTCATCTATATCCGGATTTCGGCTGGAAAAAGGAATTCTTGCATCCACCACCTCAATAATCAGGTCTATGAGCTTAATATTTTCCTGCATCATACGTTTTGCTTTTGTCATGTGTCCCGGATACCATTGATAATTCATGCTTTTTCTCCTTTTGTCTAATGTTTTACAAATCCGATTTTATTTGCCGGTGCAATTCGAAGCCACAGCTTTCCTTCAATATATTTCTTCTTCACCTTTTTTACCTCTGCGAAGCGGCTGTCCTCACTGTTATTTCGATTGTCACCCAATACAAAATATTCGTCATTTTTCAAGGTAATCCCTTCGTCTGCCAGACCAGGATTTGTCATTTTATCTACCTTTATTTCTTCTTTATATTTCTTCCCGTCAATATAAACTTCTCCGTCCTTGATTTGGATTGTCTCACCGGGAAGTCCGATTACTCGTTTAATATGAATTGCTGCATCGTCTTTGCCATCCTTGGTAAAGGCAATCATATCTCCCCTTTTCGGTCCCTTCAATTTATACGCCAGTTTATTTATAAAAAAGGTTTCTCCCGTCTGCAAGGTAGGCTCCATACTGCTTTCCTGCATACGAATACTTTGAAAAAAGAAAATGGCCACTACCGCTGCAACAGCCAGCACCACCGCTACCTGAAACACCCAGCCAAAAACCGTTCTGCCTCGTTTGCTTTTAATAAACTCCAGCGCCATTTCCCTTTGCTGTTCTCTCTTTTTTCTGCTTTTCTTCTTTTTCATTCTATTTTCACCTAAATTACTCGTATTGAAGAAACAGGGACATATACCAAAGTATGTGTCCCTGTCATGTTTCCGTTATTATTTTACTAACTCTTTTACTTTCGCTGCTTTACCTACACGCTGTCTTAAGTAGTTCAGTTTAGCACGTCTTACTTTACCGCGTCTGATAACTTCTACTTTTTCTACGTTAGGGGAGTGTAATGGCCATGTTTTTTCAACACCAATTCCGTTAGAATTTTTTCTAACTGTGAATGTTTCACGGTTGCTTCCACCCTGTTTCTTTAATACAACACCTTCGAAAACCTGAATTCTTTCACGGTTACCTTCTTTGATTTTACCGTGAACTCTTACAGTATCTCCTACGTTGAATTCCGGTGCTTCTGCTTTCATCTGAGCAGCTTCAATGTTTTTAATAATTTCGTTCATGATTTTTCTCCTTTAAATTCGGACGTTCTTAATGCAATCAGCAACAGAGGACCATCTCTTTTTACAACATGGGTAATTATACTATCTCCCCATATCCTTGTCAAGTATTTTCCCTTGATTTTTAAACAGATTAGAAAAATTCCACCTCTCTCGGTGTCAGAAATTTTTCTTCTAAATGAGCTTTTACCGCAGATGCGTCATAAGCTCTTGCTCCCTTTTTACACAGTAAAGCGCATCGCATACAGGAAATACATTTCCTTTCGTCAATTTCCAGCGTATCCTTGGAAATGGCATACACAGGACATTTTTGCACACATACCTGACAGCCTGTACATTTTTCTTTGTTAAAAGTTTTTGGCACAGGCTTCATTTCTTTTTTATCCGGCATAGGATTTCCGGGAACTTGAACAGAAACAAAACCATGTTCTTCCCCTTCTTCTATGCGTTTTTTTATCAGTACCGCAAACTTCTTGAAAATTGCCTCATCCTGCTCGTTTGGTCTGCCGGCGCCTAATTTATCCGAATAAATGTGGGGAATAATCGGGGCAATGGCTCCAATACACACAAACCCTCTTTCCTCCAGAATTTTTTTCATCTGAGAGAGTGTGTCGTCATAATGCCTGTTTCCATAAGCAGCCATGATGACACAAGGTGTTTGATTTCCCTTTAAATTTGAAAACAGCTTGTCATCCAAGGACGGAAGCTGTCCGCCATAAACAGGCGCTGCTGCAATGAGAAGCTCTTGTGCTGAAAATACCTTTTTCTCACGGCGAAGCTTTCTTCTTGTCAAATCCAAATATTGCGGATTTTGTGTCAAACAGCAAGCCAACAGCTCTGCTGCTTTTTTTGTTCCTCCTGTGGGACTGAAATAAGCGGCTGTCACAGGACGGTTCTTCGCTCTTAAATCAGGACGTCTTTCCTTTGTTCTCTTATAGGACTCCTCTAAACGCCATGCTTCAATCTTTGTATGGTCTCCGGTCAGCAATACCGCAGGCACATTCTTTCCTCTCCAGCTCTCCGGTCTGGTATAGTGAGGATATTCCAGTAAATTATCCTGCATGGACTCAAACTGGGAAGACTCTTCATTATTTAAAACTCCCGGAACAAATCTGGAAATTGCATCAATCATAACGCAGGCAGCCAGCTCTCCTCCAGTAAGTACATAATCACCGATGGAAACGTAATCTGTTACGATTTCCTCTAAAACTCTCTCATCAATACCTTCATAATGACCGCAGAGAAAAACCAGTTCTTCTTCCAGAGCAAACTCCTCTGCCATAGTCTGGTTAAAAACCTTCCCTTGCGGAGTAAGATAAATACATCTGGGCTTTGAAGTCCGTTTTTTTACAGACTGATACGCCTGATACACAGGCTCTGCCTGTATGACCATTCCTGCGCCGCCCCCGTAAGGGTAATCATCTACACGAGAATGTTTACTATCTGCAAAATCTCTGATATTTACTGTATGAAGGGATATTTTTCCGTTTTTCACTGCTCTTCCCGTAATGCTGGTCTGAACTGTATTTTCTACCATTTCAGGAAACAGTGTAAGTACATGAAAATCCATTTTCTCCCTCCTAGCACAAGCCTTTCAAAAGATGAACAACCATTTTTCCGTTTTCTACGTCTACTTCTTTAATACAGTCTTTAATCGCCGGAATTAAGACTTCTTTTCCCTCTTCCAGATGAACTACATAAACATCATTGGCTCCCGTCTCCATGACATCTTTTAAAGTTCCAAAATACTTTCCGTCTTCCAGATAGACCTCCATGCCGATTAAATCTGCAATATAATATTCATTCTCTTTTAAAGGAACAGCAAATTCTCTTGTTACATACAGACTTTTTCCTTTATACGGCTCAATATCGTTGATATCATCTACGTCTTTAAATTTCAGAATAACATACTGCTTAAAATATTTTACTCTTTCTATATCAAGCTCACACAGCTCTTTTCCCGTATCTAAAAGTACGCTTTTTAAATAATCAAATCTATGTGCATCATCTGTGGTAGGAAAAACCTTCACTTCTCCTCGAATTCCATGTGTAGTGGTAATAACACCCACCTGCAATAAATCTTCCATCAGTTATATCTCCTAATTAAAGTTCTATGTAAAAAAGATTGCGCTGTTGCGCAATTTCCTATGAAAGAAAAAAGCAAAAGGGGCGCATATAGCGCTCACCTCTTGCTTACTGTAAAATATCTACGACTACTTTCTTTTCACTCTTGGAAGAAGCTGCTTTTACAACAGTTCGGATTGCCTTTGCAATACGTCCCTGACGTCCGATTACTTTTCCCATATCGGAAGGCGCTACCTTGAGTTCAAGGAAAATCGCTTCATTATCTTCTGTTTCCGTCACAACGACTTCATCAGGACAATCTACGAGAGATTTTGCAATTACTTCAACTAATTCTTTCATTACAAGACACCCCCAGATTATTTTTCGATACCAGCCAGTTTAAAGATTTTAGCAACAACATCTGTTGGCTGAGCACCGTTTGCAAGCCATTTTTTAGCTGCTTCTTCATCTACTTTATATACGCTTGGTTCCTGAGTTGGATCGTATGTTCCGATTTCTGCGATAAATCTTCCATCTCTTGGAGATTTGGAATCTGCTACAACGATTCTATAAAAAGGAGCCTTTTTCTGTCCCATTCTTCTTAATCTGATTTTTACTGCCATTTCATTTCACCTCCTGGTTTTTTTCATTATCTTTCATATATGTTAAAAGGGAAGTTTGAATTTTCCTCTTTTACCACCTTTTCCGCCCATTAAGCCGGGCATCTGTTTCATCATTTTCTTAGCTTGTTCAAACTGCTTTACCATGCGGTTGACTTCCGACACATCTACGCCTGCGCCTTTTGCAATACGATATTTTCTTGATGGATTTAAGATTTCCGGATGAGAACGTTCTCTCGGTGTCATAGACAAGATAATCGCTTCTTTACGAGCCATATCCTTTTCATCAACCATACCTTCCAAATCTTTCATCTGAGAACCTACACCTGGAAGCATACTCAATACACTGGATAAACCACCCATATTTTTCATCTGGTTCATACTTTCCAGATAATCATCAAATCCAAAAGAATTTTTACGGAACTTCTGCTCCATTTCCTTCGCTTTTTCTTCATCCAGATTTGCCTGTGCCTTTTCAATCAGGCTCATCACGTCTCCCATACCCAAAATACGGGATGCCATACGTTCCGGATAAAACTGCTCCAAATCAGAAAGCTTTTCGCCCATACCAACGTATAAAATCGGTTTTCCGCTGATTGCCTTTATGGAAAGAGCAGCACCACCTCGGGTGTCACCGTCCATCTTTGTCAGTACCACACCGTCAATTCCTACTTTTTCATTGAATGTCTCAGCAACATTTACGGCATCCTGACCTGTCATGGCATCTACGACCAACAAAGTCTGGTCTACGGTGATGGCTTCTTTGATTTTCTCCAACTCCTCCATCATATCTTCATCAATATGAAGACGACCTGCTGTATCCAAAATCAGCACATTGTACTTCTCATTTTTCGCATGTTCGTAAGCAGCTTTTGCAATATCCACAGGGCTGTTCTTGTCGCCCATGGAAAACACCTCAACGCCCTGTTTTTCACCGTTTACCTGAAGCTGTTTAATGGCTGCCGGACGGTATACGTCACAGGCTGCTAAAAGAGGCTTTTTGCCTTTGGATTTTAACTTTCCTGCCAGTTTTGCGGTAGTGGTTGTTTTACCGGCTCCCTGAAGACCTACCATCATAAGAACGGTCACTTCATTTCCTGACTTTAAGGCAATCTCCGTTGTCTCGCTTCCCATAAGCTTGACAAGCTCTTCATTTACGATTTTGATTACCATCTGCCCCGGATTTAAACCGGACATTACATCCTGTCCGATGGCTCTTTCCTGTACCGCTTTCATAAACTGTTTTACTACCTTAAAGCTTACATCGGCTTCCAATAAAGCCATTTTTACTTCTTTTAAGGCAGCTTTTACATCGGCTTCCGTCAGACGGCCTTTTTTTCTTAAGTTTTTGAATACATTCTGTAATTTGTCTGTTAAGCTTTCAAATGCCATCTGTTATAACTCCTCTAAAATTTCCTGAGAAATATTTTCCACTTGGAAAACTAATTCCTGTTTGCTAAGCTTTTCACATTTCTTACTCAGTTCGTGAATACGATGAACTTTTTCTTTGATATTTAAAAACTTTTCTACCAAATGCAGCTTTGCCTCATAATCCTGCAAAGCCTTATTGCAGCGCTTGATGTTATCATGTACTCCCTGACGGCTAATTCCCAAGTCGTCAGCTACTTCACTGAGCGAGTAGTCATTTAAGACCACATCTTCATAAATTCTTCTCTGATGAACTGTCAGCAGTTCACCATAAAAATCATACAGTAAAGTCTGCTCTACAAATTTCTCCATTCGCATCACCTTGCTTATCATACAACAGACTTTTCTATCTGTCAAGTATTTTTTCTTGACAACTTTCATTTCTGAATTCGTCCATACTTCCACTTCGAAATCCCTGCACATCCAAGGTAATATATTGAAATCCCATTTTTTGTAAAGCTTCTGTGATTTCCTGTGATTTTTCCATAAACTTTCCAAAATCTGCCTTCGGAATTTCAATTCTGCAAATTTCTCCGTGAAGCCTTATCCGCACTACGGAAAAACCTTGTTTTTTTAAATATTCCTCTCCCGAAGCAATCTTCTCTAACACTTCTGTCTTAATTTCCGTTCCGTAAGGAAGTCTTGTGGCAAGACACGGTGTAGAGGGGCGGCTTGCTACGGAAATCCCCAACTCCTTGGCCAGTTTTCTTACTTCTGCCTTGGTAAAGCCGGCTTCTGCCAGCGGACTAAATACACCCAGCTCTTTAATTGCCCTTAATCCGGGACGATATACATGCAAATCATCCTCATTGGTTCCTTCCATAATAATAGAAATCCCCTGCTCCTTGGCATACTCCATTAGCTTTTGAAATAAAGTTTTTTTGCAGAGATAGCATCTGTTTTCCGGATTAAAACGAATTTCTTCCTGTTCTAATTCATTCACAAAAACTACTTTATGTACAGCATCTGCTTCTTTCGCTACCCTGCTTGCAATTTCCAAATCGCAAGGCGGATGAAGAACCGTATGAAACGTTACGGCATGAATTTTTCCTGCTTTTTCCTGTTGCTGCATACATTCTTTTGCCACCATTAAAAGAAGACTGCTGTCCACACCTCCTGAAAATGCAATACAAATGTCCTGTTTTGTATATTCTTTCATTTTTTCATACAAATCCTGCTTTTTTTCCTCATAAGTTTTCATAATACCCTCCCGCCAAGGCAGATGCTTCGTCATACACATCTCTGTAAGCTCTGCCCGTTTCTTCGCACACTTTTTTTACTGTTTCAAATTCCGGATAGCAAAATTTTTGTCCGTGGTGTTCACATACTTTCATCGTTACCTTCTGCCCGCCTTTTAATTGAATTTCCTTGAAGGTTCTGGGTAAAGTCCTGCGGTTTTCTTCATATTTTCGCAATCCAATACTGGTGGTTTCCCGAAAAATAATATCCTCCAATGCTTCCTGCCGCTCTTTTTTGCATAACACTTGCAGCATATAAGCAACTCTGTTTTTCTTCATATAAATAGGAAAACAAGAGGCATCCAACGCCCCTGCTTTCATCAAACATTCAATAGCATACCCCAGTTGTTCTCCGCTGCAATCATCTATATTAGTCTCCAGAACCTGTACCGTATCTTTTACTTTTCCTGAAGCTTCTTTGTCAGTACAAAGTAAAAGCTTTATCATTCGATCACTATCATCTTTCTCTATTGCTGTCTGTACAATACAGTCCACTGTTTGTGTTGTTTCCCACTCCCCGAAAACAGCCAGAAAACATACCATATCAAGACTTAAAAGCTCGCTCTTTTCCGGTTGCAGCTCTACGGGAATATGATATTTCTGCAAAATATGAAAAACAGAAACAGATTTTTCTTCAAAAGTTTCTGCGTTATTTCCCTCCGGCAAAGAAGAAAAACAAATTTTCTCACATTCCAAAACATCCAAAAGATTTCCCATTTCTTCCAGTTGCTTTTGATACTCTTTCCTGTCTTCTCCTGCTTCTTCTAACAAAGCATAGACCTGTACAAGTTTCTGTTCTGTCTTCTCTTTCACTTTCTCTTTCAAAAATAAATTTTGCTGTTTTGCCAATTTTCTTAAAGCTTGTATAAAAATACTACTGTTTAACCCGTTTTTGCACGTCAGATAAAGTCTGTTTCCCATTTTACAATCCCTTCGTCATTTTTCAGTAAATTCTACCACATTTCTGCTTCCGTGAACAGTCTAAAGAAAATCCATATTTTCTATTGTATCTTGGTTTTTCCAATGATAAAATCTTTTTATAAATATTTAACAGGAGGATTGACAATGAATGTATCAAATGTATATTTTACAGATTTGCGGGTAAGAAACGGCGATAATCTTCTCACAAAATTACAGAGATTGATAAAAACTGCCGGAATTGGAAATATCGATTTCACAGACAAATATGTCGCTATTAAAATACACTTCGGAGAACCGGGAAATCTTGCTTTCCTGCGTCCCAACTATGCCAAAGCCGTTGCTGATGTAGTAAAGAAATTAGGAGGAAAACCTTTTCTTACAGACTGCAACACCTTATATGTAGGCGGAAGAAAAAATGCCCTTGACCATTTAGACAGTGCCAATTTAAATGGTTTTAACCCAACTACAACCGGCTGTCAGATTATCATTGCCGATGGTCTGAAGGGTACAGACGAAGCGCTGGTTCCCGTAGAAGGCGGCACTTACATAAAAGAAGCCAAAATCGGACGTGCAGTTATGGATGCTGACGTATTCATCTCTTTAAATCATTTCAAAGGTCATGAAGCAACAGGCTTTGGAGGCGCTTTGAAAAATATCGGAATGGGCTGCGGTTCGAGAGCCGGAAAAATGGAAATGCACTCTGCCGGAAAGCCTCATGTAGACCAAGATTTATGTATCGGATGTCAAATGTGTGCCAAAATTTGCGCCCATGACGCACCGGAATTTGAAAATAAAAAAGCAACCATTAACCACGATAAATGTGTCGGCTGCGGAAGATGTATCGGTGTCTGTCCAAAAGATGCCATTTTATCTGCTTCTGACGAGTCCAATGAAATCTTAAACTGCAAAATTGCAGAATATACAAAGGCTGTTATTGACAACCGTCCTCATTTCCACATCAGTCTGGTAATTGACGTATCTCCATACTGTGACTGCCACGGAGAGAATGATGCTGCCATTGTTCCAAATGTAGGAATGTTTGCTTCTTTTGATCCGGTAGCTCTTGATGTGGCTTGTGCAGATGCCGTAAATGCGCAGCCTCTTCTTTCTAACAGTATTCTGGGCGATTGCAGCGAGGAGGAACGAGCTTCCCACAACCATGATCATTTCCACAGTATTTTCCCGGAAACTTGCTGGGAAAGCGCAATTACCCACGGGGAAAAAATCGGAATTGGAAACAGCAAATATAAGCTGATTACCGTGAAATAACCGGCTATTATATAATTAGGAATATCTATACATCTTGCGCTCACTTTGGGCTTGTAATCTCAATGCACACTCAACAAATCTGCTGAAAATGTATAGATATTCCCAATATCACTTAATGCAACAATCTCTTTTACTTTTTCAATCACGATTGTATAGAAATTTTGTTATTTTACCCAGACCTTTTCTGCATTCTCCCAAGTTGTTTCATAATTTTCCTGCGGCAAATCAAATTTTCCATAATAGATTTTTTGCATCGCATCTGCTTTTCCAATATAAATAAGAGATTCTTCTCTTTTTTTATTAAAGAGGGGCTCAATATAGGTCTTCCAAGGATTTGTATACAGATAAAAAACCGTTTTTTTATCTTCCGTAGAAGTAAATGCCGCTGAACCATCATATTCTATCGCCCCCTTATAACTGGCATAAACGTTTCCGTCAACAACTTCAACAGAAAAATCTTTTTCTTCATAAGGAATATAAATTTTCGGAAGTACCAATGCACTGTAAGCCCCTGCAAGCACCCCTGCTGTCGCCAAAACAGAAATTATAGAAATTCTAATTTTCTTATTTTTAAAAGTTTTTTTCAGATTATTCAAAACCTCTGCCTGCTCCTTTTCCACTGTTTTATGAAGAGGAATTTTTATGGACTTACTCATGACTTCCGCCTCTTTTTTACAGCTTTCACATTCTGCCAGATGCGCCTCCACCATAGTCCTTGTATCTGCACTTACCACATCATCAACATATAATGGTAAAATATCTTTTATAATCTCACAAGTTATTTTCTTCATTCTCTGACACCTCCATATATTCTGTAATTTGTTTTTTTGCACGGTAAAAGGTAACTCTTGCCCAACTGTTGCTTTTCCCAAACAACTCTCCGATTTTTTCAAAGGGCAATTCCCCAAAAACACGGAGACTAAACACTTCCTTATAAGGCTCTTTCATATCATGCAGAAATTTATGAATGGAAAAAGCTCTCTCTTTATCTGCCAGCATTTGAACAAATTCTACGGATGTTTCCGACTGATTTTCTTTTATTTCATAATCTGCGTAAAATTTTTCTTTTCTGCAATGTGTGTAATATGTATTTTTTGCAATAGTAAAAAGCCATGCACGAATGTCCTTTGTGCCATCATAGTTTTCTATGGATTTCCATGCTTTTACAAAGGTTTCCTGCGTAATTTCCTCTGCGGTTTGTGCTGTCACAGATAAGCTTCGTAAATACAAAAAAACATCCTTAAAATACTGTTCATATATTTGTTCAAACTCCATGTTCCTTCCCTCCTTTCACCTTATTAACTCAATACTTATGAAAACGTTACAAAAAATAAAGAAATTTTATAAATTATTGCAGACACGCCTGACTCTGTCAACGGCTTTCCATATAAAGATGATTTAACGGTCCTCTGCCTTTTCCTAAATCTAATCCTGCCTGAATTGCTCCGGTAAGATATTCTTTTGCATTTTCTACACTTTTTTGTAAAGAATACCCCTTAGCAAGATTACATGCAATGGCAGAGGAAAGCGTACAGCCTGTACCGTGTGTATTTGGATTATCAATTTTTTCCTTATGATACCAGATTTCCTTCCCGTTTTCATAGAGAAGGTCGTCTGCTCCCTGAGTCAAATGTCCTCCTTTTACTAAGACTGCCCCTTTCGTGTATTTTCCGATTTCTGTCGCTGCCAACACCATATCCTTTGAATTTTTAATCTCTATTCCTGAAAGAACCTCTGCCTCAAAAAGATTTGGTGTCAATACTGTTCCCAAAGGAAAAAGCTGTTCCTTCATCACTTTGCAGGCTTCCTGCTGCATCAGTCTGCTTCCGCTGGTAGATACCATAACCGTGTCTACTACAACATTTTTCACTTGATATTCCTGCAATTTTTCAGCAATCACACAGACAAGCTCACTGTTTGGAACCATTCCGATTTTTACGGCATTCGGATAAATATCCTGAAAAATACAATCTAACTGCTTTACCAGAAATTCCGGAGACACTTCCATAATATCATAAACACCTGTGGTATTTTGCGCTGTCAACGCTGTCATGGCTGTCATGGCATACATGTTATGTGCACAAATGGTTTTTATATCTGCCTGAATACCGGCGCCTCCGCTGCAATCCGAACCTGCAATACTTAATACTTTCTTCATTCTTCTTTCGCCTCCTACTTTATAATTTCTTTTGACAATTTCAAAAGTCTCCTGCAAGCGCTTTCTATATCTTTTTGTGCATAAATTCCTGAAATCACTGCAACGCCGGAAATACCACTGCCTTTTAAAGCTTCCATATTTTCTTCTTTAATTCCTCCGATTGCCACTACCGGAATGGAAACCGCCTGACAAATGGACATCAGACGCTCTTTTGTAATCACCTCTGCCTCTGTTTTTGTGGACGTTGCAAACATCGCTCCTACTCCCAGATAGTCAGCTCCCATTTCTTCTGCTCTTTTCGCATCTTCAACGGTACGACAGGATACACCCAGAATTTTATCCGGTCCCAGCTTTTTTCTGGCTTCTCCTGCTTCCATATCTTTTTGTCCTACATGAACGCCGGCTGCATCTGCCAACAAAGCAAGCTCCACATCATCATTGATAATCAAAGGCACACCATACTTATCTGTCAGCTTCTTTACCTCATGCGCTTCTTTTAAAAATTCCTCTTTGCTTAAATTCTTTTCCCGAAGCTGCAATAATGTAATTCCACCCTTTAAAGAGTCCTCAATCTGCTCTAAAAAGCTCCTTTCCCCTACCCAGCTTCTATCTGTGACAGCATATAAACACATATTTTTTCTTTCTAATCTCATTCCTTTTTCTCCTATCCTGTTTTTTATATTACAAAGACTGCAATATAGAGATATAAAAAAGATTGCGCTGTTGCTCAATCTCCGCGCGCGAGCGGTTCGCAAAGTGATAATTTCATCTCCGCGAGCTGTGCATCTTTGCGGAGCATTTTTTATTTCATAGGACGCAATTTCCTATGAAATAAAAAACCGGAAAACGCCTGCACGTTTCCCGGTTCTCACATTCATCTCCCTACGCTGGCATTACCCATATCAGGTTAAAGGGTCGAAGTTGATAACTTCCTCTCAGCCCGCTCACGGGCTCCCCTGCTGATTTTAATTTAATTTTTCTGTCCATTCTTTTTCTTTAAAACCTGTAAGGACAAAATCATCGCCTACAAGTACAGGTCTTTTTACCAGCATTCCATCCGAAGCCAAAAGCTCAAGCTGTTCTTCCTCTGACATATCAGGCAGCCTATCCTTTAACTTCAATTCTTTATACTTCATTCCGCTGGTGTTGAAAAAACGCTTCAAAGGAAGTCCGCTTTTTTCATACCAAGCTTTTAATTCTTCCTTAGAAGGATTATCTTCTATAATATGACGATCCTCAAACTCTACCTGATTTTCCAAAAGCCATTTCTTTGCCTTCTGACAGGTACTGCATTTGGGATATTCTACAAATAATATCATAGGCAACCTCTTATTATAATCTGTCTGCGTTAGAAGCCATAAATTTGTATTCTGCCACAGAACGGTCAAAGCCTTTAATGTGGTCGAATAACCAATCTACTACGTTTTTCTTAACCTGAGCCACAAAAGCTTCTGTTGGTCCTTCTTCCTCTTCCAGCATTTCCTGAAGCTCTTTTACAGCATTTTTAAATTCTGCATGTTTTGCTTTATGTTCGTTAATTCCCGGATACTGAATTTCTTCCTGTAATTTTTCTTCTGCGCTGAAATGAAATTCTGTATAATCTAATAAGTAATCCAGCATTTTAATTGCTTTTACTTTTCCCTGTCCGTCTTCGCAGCTTTCTAAAAGCTGGTTGATACGCTCAATCAGTTCTTTATGTTGTCCATCAATCATTTCATTTCCGGTTACTAATGTTTCATCAAATTCTGCTCTCATTTTCTTTCCCTCCAGTGGTTTTTTTATAGTGTAACACAATTTTTTTCAGTTTCCAATAGGCTTTTTTCCACTTTCTCTGTACAGATAGACGACCACTGACAATTTCCGCATATATTTTGACGCTCCCCGGAAGAAATAATTCTTTCTTCTACCAGCTTTGCAAAATCATTCCAGAAAATTTTTGTTCCCTCAACCAGTCCGCAGCGTTTTAAAACTTCTCTGTCATAATGCAAAACAAGTTCCCATGTCTTACAAATTCCGTTTTCCAAATTCGGACACTTTTTACAGATTTCATCTCCACAGGTGACTATTTCAACCTCCGGATTTTTCTGCATTTCTTCGTAAATTTTCTGCATGTGAGCGGTAAATTCATTACTATATCCTTTTCCTTCAAAAAAATGAAGGCACATACCATGATGTGCCCTGATTTTTAAACATTCCTGTTTCATCTTCTGATTGCTCCTTTTAATCTTCCCGTTAATATTACTGCCAAAGCAATTTTTAAAATATCCGGTATCACAAACGGAAATACGCACCAGCCAAGAACCGCCAAAACTCCCACTTCACCGGTCTGATGAGTATACACTGCCATAAACCATAAAGTTCCTACTGCATAACATGCTAACAGTCCCAAAAACATAGAGAGAATTTGTATTTTTTTCCCTTTGCCGAAGGCACATTCCATGCCCCACATTACAAGAGCAGACGCCAGAAATCCTACAATATATCCTCCTGTTGTTCCTGTAAGAACTCCAATTCCGCCGGAAAAACCTGCGAAAACGGGAATTCCGATAGCTCCCAGTAAAATGTAAACCAAAACAGCCATTGTTCCTCTTTTACCGCCCAGAATTCCTACTGCCAGAAAAACACCTAAGGTCTGCAAGGTAAAAGGAACTGCTGCCGGAATGGAAATCCATGAGCAGATTGCAATCAGCACAGTAAACATACTGATATACACTAAATCATAAGTTTTGTTGTTTTCTTTTGCCATTATCATTTTTCGTTACCTTTCTTCTGTCCTTATTTTTGCAAAGGTATCGTATCACAATCCGCTCTTGATTGTCAACTATTATATTATTATAGGTTTACAATTATTCTTTTTCAGAAGCTGCTCTTGCTTTTTGTGTCAGCTCCTTTCCCCCCGCTGCATACCATTCTTTCACAAAAGTATCAAAATAGCCCACCGGCTTTTCTCCGCAGACAATCTGTATAAAGGTTTGCTGCTCCAGCTTTAAAAGATTTTCTTCCGCCTTTAATCCCTCTCCTGAAAGAGGAAAAGGCTGACGGCTTTTAAAATCTAAGTCTACCAGTGCCCCTACGGCTGTGATACGTGAAGTATAGGCAGCCCACGCATTTGCCGTTGTCAAGCTTCCGTTTAAATAAGCCTTGCAGGTATCATAATAAGACTTTTCCAATCCTGTTAAAGAAGACGGAGGTTTTTCTCCATTCAACGCATTTCGAATATTCTCCGTTGTCTGATACAAAGTATCACGATAATCTACGTTAATGTTCAAAGGTCTTGCCGTGGGATCTACATTTAAGGAAAAATATTCGTTTACTTCATTTGCCCCTTTGTCATCATAGCGGGAATAATCAAAAATCACACTGATATATTTTGCCACGATTTCCGGATGCTCATATCCCTTGCGCACAACCACATACAGTCTGTCTTCAAAGGTTTCATATTCCTGTAAAACATTTTCGTCCTGTTCTGTAAAGAAGTAAGGCTTCCATTCTGCTTCCCTGTCATAGTCATAGGACTCCATCAAGGGATTGTTTGGCGCCCACCATTTTCCAAAAAAAGCTCCGCATTTGCCGTTTTTAATTAAATCCTCTATATTCTGTGAGGTTCGAAGAAGAAATTTTTTATCCAGCACACCTCTTGTATACAATGTATTCAAATACTCCAAGGCTGCTTTACATTCCTGTGTTATCGAACCGTATACCATTTCTCCATCTGTAGCCTGCACCCACTTTCTGGGGCTTGCATGAAACATGGAAAAAATCCCGTCAGCAGAATAGGTTTCACTGCTTCCTGCCACCAGCTCCGGCGTGCAGGCAAGCCCGATAGTCTCTCCATTGCCTGCCGCATCTTGACTGACAAATTCTAAAATACAGTTCATTGCTTCGTCCATGTCGGCAGGTTCTTCCATCCCCAGCTTGTCTATCCAGTCTTTTCGCATCCATAAAAGCGTTGGACCGTGGTCAATAACCGTATCCGGAAATCCATAAAGTTTTCCCTCATACTTTCCTGAATTTAAAAGTGCATCTGTATAACTGGCATACATATCTTTAATGCGCCATGTGGTACATTCCTCATAAACCTCAGACAAATCCTCTATCATGCCTGCCTCTGCCAGTTTTTGCACGGTTTCCTGTCCTTTCACTACCATAATATCCGGCAAATTGTTGTCCTTTATGGAGATTTCTACTGCTTCCTCATACTGATTTCCATCCTCCAGCTCAAACACATCCTTATTTTGAATATTCAGCATTTTCTTTAAATAACGTGTATAACCGTTGTCTTCATAGGTGTCTCCTGCCGGAAGATTAGAGTGATTGCCTCCTGATATTTTCCCCAGCGTATAGGTGACTGTTTCCGGATATTTTCCGTAAGGAGTATGCTCTGCTTCCTGCCATTTTGCATTGTTATCCGTTTTTGGAGGTTCTTCTTTTACAATCTCTTTTTTCCACGGAAAGAACAATATGCCAAAGACAATCACTGCTGCCGCAGCAATGCCCCAAAATAATTTTTTATTCATATCGTTTTTCCTCCTTATTGACAGGAATAACAATCTCTATTCTGCATCCTTCTCCCTGACGGCTTTTTACCCTTAAATGATATTCCTCTCCATAAAGCAATGTTATTCTGTCATTGACATTGCGTACCCCGTAGCCCTTAGAACGATAAGTGATGATAGACTTTGCCTGTTCCTCTGACATACCCATACCATTGTCCTCCACTGCCATAATTAAGGCATCTTTCTCTTTACAGGCAGAAATCTTCAGCCATTTTTCTTCCTTTTCCGATACGTCTAAGCCATGCTCAATGGCATTTTCCACTAATGGTTGTAAAATCAGCTTGGGAACAGAGTAGCTTAAAGTATCTTCCTGTATTTCTTTGATAACCTGAAAACTGTTGTCGTGCATAATAAGCTGAATTTGAAGATAGGCATCAATATTTCTGATTTCGTTTGCAGCGATTGTCATAGTCTCTCCTTTGTTCAAGCTGGTACGGTAATAGGTAGACAATGCCAGCGTAATCCGGCTAATCTCCTCATTGTCTGCCTCAAGGGCTTTCCAGTTAATAATAGAAAGAGAATTGTAGAGAAAATGAGGATTAATCTGCGCCTGAAGGGCTTTCATTTCTGTTTTTTGCAGCTTAATTTTTGCCTCATATACCTGAGAAATCAATTTATTGATTTCATCCATCATTCTGGTAAAGGTACGCACCAGCACACCAATTTCATCTTTAGATTGGCTCACCACCGTAACTTTACGAAGCCCCAGATTGATTTGGTTCATATTTTCTGTAAGCTGTTCCAAACGTTCTACCATTTTCCTTGAGAAAAAATATCCCAAAAGCAAAATCAGGAAAAGACAAAGAAGCAAAACAGGAATATTTCCAAGAAGCAATGTCCAAACAGATTTCTCCAATTCCTCTTTTGGCTGATAAAGACAGAAATTCCATTTCGTATCTTCTATTTTTTTCTCTATACATACATAATGTTCCTTCAAATAGTTTAGAGAGGTTTCTTTATCCGGCTTATAAGGGGCATCCATACGGTATCCGGAATACACCACATTTCCCTGTTCGTCTAAGATTAAGCCCCCTCTGTTTTCCGTCAGCAAATCGGCAAAAGGCTCTAGTACCCTATTGTAATCCAAACTTAAAACCAGCATTGCCTGTATCTTATCCTGTCGGTAAAACTTTCGCACTGCCAGAATTTCTTTTTTATTTCCCTGTTTTACCAGCCACTGCACGGTCCCCTTTTCATTAATTTCCGTATACCATGATTGATTTTGCGCCACAGATAAAGGCGCTAAGGTATTTCCGTGCTCTACTTGAATATTTTCAGCATATAAGGTAATGCTTCTGATTTCCTCATGATAGAGCTGTGGCATGGTAAACATCGGGTCAGCTATTTCCGTATACGCCAGATATGCCTCGTAATCAGAGGAATACTCTTTTTCCATAATTTCCCGTAAATCCGAGGAATAGGTTAAATAATTTATCAGGTTTGTGTAAATCTGTATCCGATTATCAATACTGTTCACGGACTGCTCCAGCACCTGCTCTAATCCGATTTGTTCTTTTTCCCGCATAATCTGTACGGTTCTTATCTGGGTATAACCGCTGATGACGCATACCGGTATCAGGCTGCACAAAATCATCATAATCGTCAGCTTATACCGATATTTCAGGTCTTTATATTTCTGTATCCATTTTTTCATACTCCGCAGTTCCTTTCCTGCAAGACTCCGGCGTTACTCCGAAATATTCCCGAAAGCTTCGGCAAAAATAGGAATTATTGGAAAAGCCCACTTCTTTTGCAATCTGTGAAATCTTTTTCTGACTGCTTTCCAACAGCTCTTTTGCCTTATCCATGCGAAAAGCCTTAATAAAGCGGTTTAAATTCATCCCTGTTTCCTGCTTAAAAATATAGCTTAAATACCCCGGTGATAAATAGACTTTTTCTGCCAAAATATCTACGCTTAACTCTTCCTGATAATTCTGATAAATGTAATTTTTCACCTGCGTCACTTCGCTTCTCGTACCTTTTTCTTCCTCTGCCAGATATTCCTCCAGCTCCTTCATGGCTTTTTCGGTAAGCTTCCACACGTCTTGCAGCCTTTTAGCACGGTATAATCGGTCAATTTCTCTGCTCAGTCTCTTCTCATCCGGCAAATCCATAACTTCGTAGATTTCCTTTATAATACTGGAAAATAAAAATTTCACATACATTTCAGAATATGCTTTTTCCGGATGATACACAATCTTCAGCTGCTCGAAATGATTTTTTAAATGTGTCATATCCCGATGATTGATATCTTCCAAAATTCGTTTTAAAAGCTCTGCGTCCCCAAGAGCTGTGTTTACCTCCTCATTCTTGCTCTCTTTTAAAGAAAAGATATGCTTCTCCGGCTGATAAAACTGGTCTTCCAGCACTTTCTCCAAAGCTCCGAAAACTGCCGGCAGTTCCTCAAAGCTTTTTAATTCCTCGCTGACAGCCAATAAACATTCCGTATTATAACGAAGCTTAAAAAACTGATAAATTTCCCTGCACAAAAGCGTATAATCGCTGTGCTTTTCCTTAAAGAAGAAAAGCCCTTCCCCCGCATTTAAGTTCAGATAAAAGAAATCACGGCGAATTTCCTCTTTTAATTTTTCTTTAAAAATCTCTTCTTCCATTTCAAAAAAGCTGCTGGAGGTCTGAATTAAAACCATATAATGATATTGTTGAAAATCCAAAGCCTTTTTTATTTCCTCTATATCCGTTTTTCCGCCATATAAGTAATTCTGCAAAAAGAACTGATATAAATAATCCTGTGTTTTAATCTGCTGTACCTCTTCCGCCTTTTCTCTTTTGATTTCTTCCAGCAGTTTTTTCATGGTCTTCTGAAATTCCCAAGGGTCTACGGGCTTTAAAATATAATCGGATACCCCATATCGGATTGCCGTCTGTGCATAAGAAAAATCGCTGTATCCGCTGAACATAATAATTTTTGTTTCCGGATATTGTGAAGATACTTTCTCTGCCAGCTCCAAGCCGTTCATATAGGGCATCTTAATATCTGTCAGAAGAATTTCTGCTTTTTGGTGTGCTAAAAGCTCCAACGCATCCCTTCCGTTGGCTGCTTCAAAAATCTCCAGTTCTGTCCCTGTCTTTTTCAATAAAAACTGAATACCGTTTCGCTCCAGCTTCTCATCATCTACAATTAAAATCCTGTACATATCTCCCACCTTTATAATCACCAAACAGGACTGACGCTTTCTGCCAGTCCTGTTTTCCCACATTTTCTTTTATTTTAACATGTATTTTTATTCTGTCAACGAAATCACCCTTTTACAGCGCCTGCTGCAACACCTTCAATAATATAGCGCTGGCAGAAAAGATAGAACACAATAATCGGAATAATGGATAAAACCAAAACTCCCATCATAGCTCCCATATCAATGGAACCGTATCCGCCCTTCAGATACTGAATTGCGATGGAAATGGTTTTATATTTCTTTGTGTCTAACACCAGCACAGGCAGTAGATAGTCATTCCATATCCACATGGCATCCAAAATTGCCACCGTAATACAAGTGGGTTTCATAATAGGAAATACCACCTTAAAATAACATTGCAGCGGCGTGCATCCGTCAATCATACTTGCTTCTTCAATTTCAATGGGAATTGCCTTTACAAATCCCGTAAACATAAAGACTGCAAGACCTGCGCCAAAGCCCAGATAGATTATAATCAATCCCCATGGGTTATCCAGCTTCAGCATATTTGCAATTTTAGACAACGTATACATTTCCATCTGGAAAGGAACTACCATTGCAAACAGACATAAAACATAAATAATTTTCGTGCTCAACGTTTTCACTCTGCTGATATACCACGCACACATGGAGCAGCAAACTACAATCAAAGCCACCGAGCACACGGTAATAAATAAGGTCCATAAAAACGCATCGAAAAATCCTGTCTTTTCCAAACCACGAATATAGTTTTCCCAGCCTACGAACATATTTCCCTTTGGAATTTTAAAAGGATAACGGCTGATATAAGCTTTCTTTTTAAAAGAGTTGATAAATACCAATACAATAGGGTACATATACAGTACGCTGATAACTGAAAAAATCAGTGTCAGCAGCCAACCATGTTTTGCTTTTCTTGCTTTCATTACTGCTGCACCTCCTTTGTTCTGGTTAATCGATTTTGTACTAAAGCAATAATTCCCACTAAGACAAAGAAAATAACGGCTTTTGCCTGTCCTACGCCTTCATAGCCGGGACGACCATAGAAGGTTCTGTAAATATTCATTGCTATAAGCTCTGACATATTTGACGGTGCGCCGTTGGTAAGAGCTAAGTTCTGGTCAAATAACTTAAAGCCGTTGGTCAGTGTCAAAAACGTACAGATGGTAATAGACGGCATGACCATCGGAAGGGTAACATGACGAAGAAGCTGTCTTGCATTTGCCCCGTCAATCTTTGCTGCTTCAATGAGCTCACCCGGTATATTCTGAATGCCTGAAATATAGATAATCATCATATAACCTACTTGCTGCCAACACACCAGAATAACCAGTCCCCAGAAACCGTAGGTAGAGGAAAAAGTTAAAGTTTTTCCGTACTGTGCCAACACACCGTTTAACAAAAGCTGCCAGATATAACCTAAAATAATACCGCCGATTAAGTTCGGCATAAAAAATACTGTACGGAAAAGGTTTGTTCCTTTAATTCCCTTTGTTAAAAGCATTGCCACGGTAAATGCCAATACGTTAATCAAAATAACGGATACTGCGGTAAATAGAACCGTATACCATAAAGCGTGATAAAATTCTGTGTCCTGAAAAGCTTTTAAATAATTTTGAAACCCTACCCATCTGGCATCTGTTACCGTTGTAAATTTGCAAAAGGAAAGATAAATACCCAAAGCAAAGGGTGCAATAAATCCTAAAACAAATGCCAGCATGGTGGGCAATACAAACACAGGAAAATATTTTTTAATTGACTTTTCCAATTTTCTTCCCCCTTTTATCAGGAAAAGGGCTGCCTGTATAAAAAACTTTTACACAGCAGCCCTGTTTCTCATCTTCTTTATTCTGCGTGTGCTGCTTCGTATTCAGAAGCCCAGCCATCTACAAATGCAGCTTTCACAGCGTCCCATTCTCCTGTTCCCTGTGCATATTCCAGCATTGCAGAACCAACCTTATTCTTCCATTCTTCGGAAGGCATAGTTGTAAAGTTCCAGCTTACCGGTGTTTTGCCTGCTTTTGCATATTCATCATTTGCTTTTACCAACGGATTTTCCGGCAGATATTCATCAAAAGTCTTAAATGGTGTAATAAATCCCATTTCGTTTGCAAGCATATCTCTTCCTTCATCACTTTCTACAACCCATGTAAGGAAGTCTAAAGTTGCCTGAATATCTTCTTCTGATGCTTTCTTATTTACACACCAGTAGTTCTCAGAACCTGTACAAAGTCCCTGATTTTCTTCACCTTCTGCACCGATGTAGATAGGAAGCATTCCCATATCTTCATCCGCTACTTCCATGTCTTTAATATCATTGTAAGCCCATGTTCCGTTCTGGTAGAAAACTGCTTCTCCAAGTGCAAATTCTGAAGCTGCATCTTCACCTGTCTTAGAGGAAATCATAGAAGGTTCACAAGTGGAGTCTTTTAAATATAAATCCCATACATTTTTGAAGTTTTCAAGATAAGTGCCTTTGATTGCCTCTGAGGAAGTAATTCCGTCTTCTTTATATTCATAGTAAACCGGAAGGTTTGCTAAATGTGTTTTAAATCTCCAGTCAGAAGAAGCATCCATACCGGCAGATGTAAATGCACCGGAAACACCTAACTCATCTTTGTTTTTCTGAATACCGTCTGCTACTTTTTTCAGTGCTTCAAAATTGTTTAATTCATCAATGGATTTGATTTCTGCATCCGGAAGTTCAAAGTATTTATTCAGCAACGCTTTGTTATAAATCAAACCATAAGTTTCAATTACATAAGCGATACCCTGAACAGCGTCTCCGTCTTTTAATACATAGTCGTCACTGCTCACATCTTTATAAATCTGAGAGTCGGATAAGTCATAACAGTAATCCTTCCATGAAGCCAGTCCCACCGGGCCGTTTACCTGAAACAGTGTAGGAGGCTCGTCCTTTGCCATTTCAGATTTCAAGGTAGACTCATAAGTGCCGGCTGCGGCTGTCTGTACCTCTACTTCCACACCGGTTTCATCTGTATAAGTTTTTGCCAGCTCTACCCACTGGTCTGACTGCTCCGGTTTAAAGTTCAGATAATATACCTTTCCGTCTCCGCCTTTTTCCTTGTCACCTTTTGCTTCGGAAGACTCTTTCTTTGGTGTTTCTTTGTCTTCGTTTTCTGTGCTGCCGCCGCAGCCTGCCAACATAGATGTAAGCATCGTTGCTGTCATCAGCATTGCAAATACTTTTTTAAATTTCATAATTATTTTCCACCTTTCTGCGAAAGGCACCGATGGGGTCATGAAACCCGTC
>UQAX01000021.1 GCA_900539145.1 uncultured Blautia sp. | reverse complement strand
ACTCCGACTGCAGAAAAGTAGTCGGATATTTTTCTAGCGACACCTGAAAATTAAGTGCTTACAATAAAGCTGCCATCTTGCGCCTCTTTACGTCTTACTTCTTTTAATCCAAGTGCCTTTTCATAAAACTGAATAGATTTGTCTAAATCCTTTACATTGTAATTATAATGTGCAAAATAAAAGTTCATAGTGTTTCCTCCCGTTATTTTTGAAATACTTTTTAGCTATATCTTCTTTATAAATATTTTTTAATCTTTTCAATCAAGCCTAAATCCGCCGGTAACCACTTTACACTATCTAAAGTTTCTTTTGTCAACCATTTAGCTGCTTCGTGTTCTTTTAAAACTAAATTTCCTGAAAGGATTTCCGCCCAAAAGCAGTCCATTGAAAGATGGAATGTAGGATAGTCATATTCTATCGTATCAATTAAATCGCCTACAACAATTTCTGTTTCCAGTTCTTCTCTAATCTCACGTTTAAGAGCTTCCTGTGATGTTTCTCCTTTTTCGATTTTACCGCCTGGGAATTCCCAGCCACCTTTGAAATCACCATATCCTCTTTGTGTTGCAAAAATCATTGTTTCTCCATTTTCTTTTGCCGCCTTTATAATAGCTGCAACTACTCTTATTGTTTTCATACAGTTTCTCCACCTTCTATTGTAATATCACTTTGTAAATATCGCAATAAATCCGTTCTTACAGGATGTTTCATTTGCACCTTCACTTTTGCAATATCCCTGTTTTTTCCATTGTTGTCTTTCTTCTTAGCCGCTTTTATATCAATGATGTCAAACATACCCATATAATAAAAACTAACTTCCGCATCACTCTTTTTGACTAACAAGTGTTTTCTTGCAGCTGTACATACTTCCTTCATATACGAACTATCTACACCTCTGCCAATCTGCGAATCCCATCTAAAAATAATATTATCTTCAAATACGTCGGCATAATCTGGTTTTCCATCAACGTAGGATTTCGCATCATCTTCATTTTCTTCTTTATGATATGTAACAAAAATAAATACATCATCACCAATACGTTTCATCCCATACATTGTCGAAGATAAATCTTTACCACAATTCATTAGCAAGCTCACATCACGTCTTGAATATTTCTCATACAATACAAATGGAGATTCTTTTGTTCTTCCCATCTGGTATTTTTCTTGATATCTTCTTAAACCAACTTCAATAATATCTTCAATCTGTCGACAAAACTCCATATTCTTAAGACGTTCTGCATATCCTGTCATTCTATAAAGAATATGAGCATCATCATTATTTAAAATATCAATATGGGAATACTTTTTATACTCCTTTTCATTGCTTACAAAATGTCCCTGCAATACATCTATCGCATTTGTAAAGGATTCCATATCTACTGAACATTCATATTTTTCCTGTATTACACGTTTAATATCATTCAGATAACTCATTTCCTGTTTCATAAAATGCTTTAATATCTCAAGTTCATAAGGACGTGCCCCGGACAGAACCGTTTTGGATAAATATTCTAATATGATTTTTTCCTTTTCTGAAATTTTTCCTGCACATAATTCTCGTTCTTCTGACTCTAAAAACGCTTGATATATTTTGTATTCCCGGATAATAACCAAAGGATCTACTTCTCCATTTTCATAAAAATCTACCAAATATGGAATTTGTCCAAGCCTATTTTTTAAATTTCTATAACTGGATTTTATAATAGATTTCATACCTTTTATTTTGTCAACAGATGCAAAAATCTTATTTTTCGCAATCTCGTCAAAATGCACGGTTGATGCTCCCGGAATAGTTGCATTCCCACTAATAACATATTTTTTTATAATATCCTGATTATATGTACGATCACCAGAAAGTGCCACTGGGATCATAAAATTATTATTATAATTTCCTATAAAATCAAGAACTACAACATATTCTTTCCCTTTTGCTTTACGCAATCCTCTTCCAAGCTGCTGGATAAATACAATCGGTGATTTTGTAGGTCGAAGCATAATAACCTGATTCACTTCCACAATATCCACACCTTCATTCAAAATTTCAACAGAAAAAATATAATCCAACGGCTGCATTTCTTCTGTGGCATCCTCTTCATCCATCGCGAGTCTTTCAAATGCTTCTGTTCTTTCTTCATCTGATGCGCTTCCATTGAGAGCAGTTGTTCTAAATCCAGCAGCATTAAATTTCTGTGAAAGTTCTTCAGATTCATCAATTCTACTGCAAAAAATCAGACCTTTTACTCTATCACCACTATATCCGTAATATTCCGCTTGTTCGATAATATGACGTACTCTTTCATTACCTGTAAGCTGATTAAAATCTATCTCTTTTAATTTCCTTGCCTTTAACTGTTTATCATTTACCATTGAAACATCGCTAATTCCAAAATAATGAAACGGACATAACATATTTTCTTCCATTGCTTGCTGCAACCGAATTTCATAAGCAATTTGATGATTAAAAATTTCATAAATATTGCGCCCAGCAATATCATCATCTCTCTTGTCTGGTGTTGCAGTCATACCCAACCATAACTTAGGTTTGAAATAATTCATAACTTTCTGATATGTGTCTGCTGAACTATGATGTGCTTCATCTAAAATTATACATTCAAACGCTTCAGGGTTATACTTGTGTAAATGCTCATCACGATTTAAAGTTTGTACTGTCGCAAATACGTAATCCGCTTCGTATTCAGAACATTATTGGATTTTGAAATAAAATCCCCGTCACAAGTTAATCCAATTTTATTTGTATATCTCGTATATGAGTCCGGCAAAAATTCTTTAGACTCAATAAACCACGCAAATTTTTGCTTATCAAAAACTAAAGTTCCGTCTAAGTCTTCAAAAAATCTTTCTTTAATTTTTTTATTAGAAAGCAATAACAGTAATAACTCCTTATCCATAGCCATCACGTCACTATAAACAACTGCTTTTAATAACTTTCCATCTTCCGATATATATTTTGGATTTGACTTTAACACTTCCTCCACTATTTTAAAGATATTCTTTTCCATCTGCTTTTCCTCCTCAGCTTTTCTGTCAATGCAATAAATCATTCCACCTTCCACAACTCATCCGGATAAATATTCCTTGCTCTCCCAATATCCGAAAAAGTATTCACCTTACTTTTGGTAGTCTTAAATTTCACATAATCCCCCACCTGAAGATCTGCAAAAGCTCCTGTCCAATAAAACAGCCAATCGCTTTCCGCCTCTATTCCATCCGGCGGTTCTGCAATATGTCCTTTGATTTTATAACATCGATACTGATCGTTCTGTAAGTTCCGAACACCTTCAATCACTGCTTTATAGTAACCTTCATGGTCCTTTTCAAGAATGCACTCTCCGCTTTCCAAATTTCTCATCTTCCTCTGAAATTCCACCGCACGTTTATGAAATTCTGCTGTCTGATAAGACTCCAAAATTCCCTGTGTATGAAATTCATCATAGACAGCGCTTAAAGCTTCTATGCTGTCCAACGGGCGCATCTGTATCCCCTGAAAAGGTGTATGATTTAATCTTTCAAAAGGAACTGTTACAAGAGGGAAAAATCTTTTATTCTGTCCCCATGCAGCCCCCATTTCCACAAGGCAAAAAGCACTTTTTAAATATTCTTCTGTAATCAAGGATACAAAAACCTCACAATTTTGAAGCTGCTGCCGTATTTTTTCGCTGAAATTGCCTCCTGTTTCCAACATTTCCAAATATGCAGTACAAAAAATGTCCTGTTTTGCAATCCCCATGCCAAGCTGTAAAAATTCTATAAAAGCTTCTGCCAGTTCTTTATTTTTTGTACAGTAGCTGATAAATATTTTCTTCATTTTACAATACCTCCAGTTCCTTTAAAAGATGCTTTCTTTTGCTTTCATATTGCTTCTCCAGCATATATTTTTCTCTGTAAAATACAGTCTGATTTTCTTTTAATTCTTTCCCTATCTCTCTCATTTTTTCTAAATGATATTCCGGTATTTTTAATTTTTGGAGACTGGCATTACTTAAAATTCGGATGGTTGTTCCTGATTGTATTCGTTCCAGAGAAATTTGCCCTTGTCTGGAATTTAAGTATTCAAAAAGTACATAGGGATGGTATTTTTCCGGATGAACCCGAATAAGCGTCAAATTCCCGCTAATATATGCTTCCGGAGGACAATCTTCCACCATTGCAAGCTTCATAGCCGTTCCCTTTGAAGTAATTAAAATATCATCCTGCTGAATTCTATATTTTCCTTTACAAACAGAATTTGTACTTCTGACCTTGTCTGCTCCTTCATAACAAATTCTTTTCTCCTGAATATCTTTAATATTCAAAAAGTATACATCGCCGTCTTCTGCCACATCTGCCCTTTTCGGAACTTGCGCTCCTCTTGTAATCTGTGCTATATCTTCTAATACAAGCTCAGATGCAAAATCCCATTCATCCTCCTGCTGAATATACTGAGATGGCTTAAAAGAATACTGATTTTTCCGTATCCGCTCTTTGCTGCAAACTGCACTGACTCCCTTTATTTCACAACTATGAACAAAAACCTTCCATGCCTGTAATATACCTGACTCCGTAATCTCAACGGTTCTTCTTCCCTTCCGTTTGAATTCTTTGCTGATATCAATAAAAATAACCTTCCCTTTTCTTGAACCTTCTTTCGCTTTATTAAAAATCAGCAATTCTGTTCCTGCATAATATTTGGAATACAAATTTTCCGGCAATGTAATAACTGCTTCCAGCCAATCATTTACTACAATCTGCTCTCTCAAAATTTCTTCGTTCACTCTGGTTAATGCTCCCGGTGTTACCAATACTGCCGCCATTCCTGTTTTTTTCAAACGATACAACACATCCTGAATAAAAATCCAGTCCGCATATATATTTTTCTTATTAAAGCAAAGCAGCCTTGGATCCTTTTCATCGTACACCTCTGTTACATTTTGCCCTCTGGGGATATCTAAAACAATGATATCGTAGGATTGACTCTCTGCTGCATCAGGAATTGTCAAAATATCCCTTTCTTCAATTTCTCCTTCCGGCACTTCATAAGCAGACAAGTAAAGCTGTGCCGCATCGCATAAATTTCGATTTACTTCTTCTCCGTGAAAGCTTACCTCTTTATTATGAATTGTCAAGCTTTTCCAGAGCTCTAATCCAAGTCCTGCTCCTCCGCAACAAAAATCTGCAATTCTATGGGCTTTATTTGTACCGAGAATATTCACAATAAGTTTCTGAACCTCCGTAGGTGTAGGTGCGTAAATGTCCCATTTTCCCGCTTGTGTAAAAATCAGATGAAATAGCTCAGATAGCTTTCCTCCTTTTTCCAGATACTCCTGAAATAGAGAATCTTCTATTTGAAAAAATCTCTCTGTATCTTTATCCTCAAGAATTTCCCAACGAATAAATTGAAAAATTCTTGTAAAAGCAACTCGCAAGTTATATCCCTGTATTTTTTCTAAAACTTCTTTTACCGCAGTCTGAGTAATGTCTCTGCTCTCTTTTCTTTGGTTTTGGCAAAATGCAAGTACCAGCGATAAATAAAATATCTGTTCTAAAGATACCTTCCTTTTTAGTTCTCTCCAAATTGCTTCTATCCTTTGCTGCATATTGCTGCCCCTCTCCTTTATTTTCTATACTTGAAATATAACACCTTCTTATCCTAAAGTCAATTATGAATTACAATACCTAAATATAAAAGTATATTACATCCACTTTTTCTTTTTAATCCTCCTATGGAAGTCGGCTAATATACAAGCTCCCATTCTCCTTCAGCCACTTCTGACATCTGCGGTATTCCGGAAAAACACGTTCCACTTCTGCATAAAAATCCGCAGAATGGTTCATGTGTTTTCTGTGGCATAGTTCATGAACCACCACATAATCTATCACTTCATCCGGAAATAACATCAAAAGGCAATTAAAATTCAGATTTCCTTTACCGGAACAGCTGCCCCATCGTGAGCGCTGATTACGGATAGTAATTCTCCCATAACTAACACCCACAATAGGCGCATATTTTTTGACTTTTTCAGGAATAATAGTCAATGCCTGCTCAGCCAGTTCTTGTATTTCAGCCACCGTAAATGGTGAAAGCTGTTCCAGCGCTCTTTTTCGTTCCTGAAGTTTAGCCAAATGTTTTTCAATCCAGCTTTGTTTTTCATGAAGAAATCCTTTGATTTCACGGCGGTTCATTCCTTTCGGAGCACGTACAATCAGTTCGTCCATACGTAATTCTACGGATATGGTTTTACGTTTGCTGTAAATTATGCTTATTTGCAGGTCTTTAAATTGATTACACATATCTTTTCTCACATTCCACTGCCACTTTCATCACGCTGTCTCTCTTATTTTCGAATAACTCATAGGCTTCCTCGATTTTTTCAAGCGGATATGTATGTGTAATCAGCGGTTCTGTATTCAGCTTACCTTCTGCAATCAGACGCAAAATTTCTTCACAGTCACAGCCATCCACACCGCCGGTTTTAAAAGTCAGATTTTTTCCATACATATCGGGCAAAGGCAATGTCTGTGCCTGATTATACAAAGCAACAACTGTAACGATTGCATTCGGTCTGGCACATTCCCATGCCAGACGGAAGGTA
Organism: uncultured Blautia sp.; assembly: GCA_900539145.1. GTDB lineage: Bacteria > Bacillota > Clostridia > Lachnospirales > Lachnospiraceae > Blautia. The sequence continues at coordinate 37,406 of UQAX01000021.1, read as the reverse complement.
GAGTCTGCCCCTGCTGCTTCAATCACCACATCAGCGCCGCCATGTTCGCTGTGCTTGCGGACAAATTCTTCGCAGACATTTGGTGCAGCTGTCCATACATCCGGATAATGTTCTTTAATAAAACGCACTCGATTTTCTTCTTTTTCACATACAATAATTTGTTTCGGTTTTTTCAACATAACGCACAGTAATGTGCAGATGCCCGTAGGGCCTGCTCCGATAATTAAAACCGTATCCTCTTCTGTAATTTCTGAAATTTTTGCAGCCCAAAATCCGGTAGCCAATACATCTCCTGCCAGCAAAGCCTGTCTGTCCGTAACCTCATCCGGAATTTTATTTAGTCCCTGGTCTGCAAAGGGCACACGGACATATTCTGCCTGTCCTCCATCTATGCGGCATCCAAGCGCCCAGCCTCCATTTTTGTCTGTGCAATTATTTACAAAGCCTTTCTTGCAGAAAAAACATTCTCCGCAAAAGGTTTCCACATTTACAGCCACTCTGTCTCCCGGTTTTACGTGCGTCACTTTAGCGCCAACTGACTCTACAATACCTACCATTTCATGTCCGACAGTAATACCGGGTACGGCACGAGGAACACTTCCGTGTTTAATATGGATATCACTGGAGCAAATACTTGCCAGTGTCACTTTGACAATCGCATCTCTCTCATGTGTGATAATCGGTTTTTCTTTTTCCACAAGTTCAAATTTACCTTCTGAAATATATGTATATGCTTGCATCCTTTTATCTCCATAATTTCCGAATTTTTCAATTCTTCTTATTCATGAATATCACAATATTCTTTCACTTCGCCACGCATAAAATGCTTCCTGCAAAGCGGAACATACAAATCATTAGCTCCCAAAGCGATTTGTTCGCCGTCCCGTACGATTTTTCCATCCACAACTCTGGCATTAAAATGCGCTTTTTTCCCGCACCAGCAAATAGTGGGGATTTCCTCAATCACATCCGCTAATTCAAATAGGCGTTTTGCACCTTCAAACAGCTTACCCTGAAAATCTGTTTTCAGCCCATAGCATAGCACCGGTATATTGTGCACATCACAAATTTCTGCCAGCCAATCGATTTGCTTCGCCGATAAAAAATTTGCCTCATCCACTAAAATTGCATCATATTGATTACTTTCTATATGAAAATCCTCGACTAAAATACATTCTGCCTGTAAACCAATCCTTGATTTTACAATATTAATGCCGTCTCTTACATCAATGCGAGGTTTCAAAATAACAGGGCGTTTTCCTCTCTCTAAATAATTATAATGAACCATCAGTAAATTGGCAGTCTTGCTGCTTCCCATAGCTCCGTAGCGAAAATATAATTTCCCCATTTTTTCTCCCTTCTATACTCCGCAAAAAGGGACGCCATTTATGACGTCCCTTTCCCATTTATAAGAGCTGAAAATGGGACTCGAACCCACGACCCCTTCATTACGAGTGAAGTGCTCTACCAACTGAGCTATTCCAGCAGTCTTACAAATACTAATTTTAATCGACTTACATCTTATTGTCAAGAACTTTATTTTCCGCAATGTCCGCCGCAGTGATGATTTTCTCCTTTGTGTTCTCCACATTCTCCTTCATGGTGGTGATGATTGCACATGGTATCCGGATTATAATTTAATGTTCCTCCCAAATATGCTTCCACCTGTGCATCTGCATTTCCGCATGCTCCCGGGAACAGGCGAATTCCCGCTTCTGACAGTGCATTTCTTGCGCCTCCGCCAATACCTCCGCAAATTAAAACCTCTGCTCCTAATTCTTTTAAAAATCCTGCCAATGCGCCATGTCCGCTGCCATTTGTATTTACCACTTCTGAGGAAACAATCCTTCCGTCTTCTACATGATAAATTTTAAACTGTTCTGTATGACCGAAATGCTGAAAAACTTCTCCGTTTTCATAAGTAACTGCAATTTTCATAGTATAAGCTCCTTTCTTGCCTCTGCCCTTTCCTTTTGTTTCTTCTTCTATTAAAAAATTCCCTCCACGAATACGAAGTCCGGCTGCTTCCACCAAAAATCTGGCTGTTTTTTTTCTTGCCTCCGTATAAAGGCTCTGCACCGTTGCTCTGGCAATTCCCATCTCCCGTGCACACTCTGCCTGCGTCATCCCTTCATAATCCAGAAGGCGAAGGGTTTCGTATTCCTCCACAGACATTTCAATTTCATGGCACTGTTCTGCTCTTCCCTTTGGAAAAAAACTGTCACAGACAGGCTCTCTCTTTACTCGTTTTGGTTTGTTTGGTCTTGGCATAGGCTTTCCTCTCTTTTTATTATTGGCATATATTTATTATTGCACTTTTATTAGTATATGTCAATAATTATTTTAAATAAAAGAAGAAGCCATTAAATTAAGCTTTTTCTTTGTGCTTAATTCAACAGCTTCTTTGTATTACTGTTTCTCTATTCCATTTCCTGTTCTCTGTCATTTGTCAGCTTCAATTTATCCAGAATATAGAAAATCAAGCTTAAAATCATTCCCACAATACATGCCAGAACCATTCCTGTCAGTTCAATCTCGCCAATACTGATTTTAATGCCGGACAAACCTGTAACGAAAATAACAGAAGTCAGCGCCATATTTCTGGAACGGCTGTAATCCACTTTTCCGTCTACCAGAATACGAATACCGGATGTTCCAATCATACCGTAAAGCAGGAAAGAAATTCCGCCGATAATCGGGCTTGGAATTGTCTGAATAAGCGCTGTCAACTTTCCAATGAAGGAACAAATGATAGAGAGCACTGCTGCTCCTCCGATGACATATACACTGTATACCTTTGTCATTGCCATAACGCCAATGTTTTCCCCGTAAGTGGTAGTTGGCACAGAACCAATAAGACCGGAAAGCATTGTTGAAAAATTATCCGCAAACATAGAGCGGTGCAGTCCCGGATTTTTGATTAAGTCTCTTCCGATAATTTTTCCGGTTACAATCTGATGTCCGATGTGCTCGGAAGCCACTACCAGAATAACCGGCAAAATAATTAAAATTGCTTCCACATTAAATTTCGGTGTTGTAAAATTCGGCAGTGAAAAGAAGGCTGCCTCCGCTACCGGTGTAAAATCCACAATTCCGCAGAGGATTGCTGCAACATATCCTGCCAAAATTGCAATCAAAATCGGAATAACCGATAAAAATTTTCGGAATACTACGGAGCCAAATACCGCAACACCAAGGGTTACTAAAAATACAATTACACTTTCTGTCTGAATTTTTTCATCCAGCAGGCCTGCATTTTTTGCAGCAGTGCCGGAAAGCTCCAGACCGATAAGCGCTACTACCGGTCCCATTGCTGCCGGCGGAAGCACCACATCAATCCAATCTGAACCAAACTTATAGATAATCAATGATAAAATGCAGCCGCAAAGACCAACAACAACAAATCCCCCCAGTGCATATTCATAACCAAACTTGCCCATAACCACCAAAGACGGGGCAATAAATGCAAAGCTGGAACCCAAATATGCAGGCGCTTTTCCTTTTGTTATCAAGATAAACAATAAGGTTCCGATACCGTTCATAAAAAGAACAATCGCAGGGTTCATGCCAAATAAAGACGGAACCAGCACAGATGCGCCAAACATGGCAAACATGTGCTGAATACTTAGCGGAATTAAAAGCTTTGGCGGCACTTTTTCTTCCACTTGGATAATTTTACGATTTTCCACACTTTTTCTCCTTTTTCTTTTTATCCGTACTATATTAGCATGAATTGTGTCAAAATACTACAACAATTTCATTTATACCTGAAATTCAAAATATCGTACCGCATTCTTATAGGAAATGCCCTTTACAATTTTCTCTAAAGCCTTCCTATCATTTGGATATTCTCCGTTTTCCACCCAGCCTCCAATCAAATCACAGAGAATTCTGCGAAAATATTCATGACGGGGATATGAAAGAAAGCTTCTGGAGTCTGTAAGCATACCGATGAAATTCCCCAAAAGTCCCAGATTTGCCAGAGAAATCATCTGCTTTCTCATACCGGTTTTATTGTCATTAAACCACCACGCAGAACCATGCTGTATTTTCCCCACTGCATCGCTGTTTTGAAAACATCCGATTATCGTTCCAATAAGCTCATCATCCTTTGGATTTAAACTATATAAAATTGTTTTCGGCAGATTTTTTCTCTCATTTACTGCATTTAAGAAATCTGCCAGTTCTGTTCCCGAGGCAATGTCTCCCATACAGTCAAAGCCCGTATCTGCTCCGATTTTTTCATACATCTTTCCGTTATTATTTCTCTTGCATCCATAGTGAATTTGCATTACCCAGTTCAATTCTTCATATTTTTCTGCCAGAAAAAGCATACATGCTGTTTTAAAGCTTGCAGCGTCTTTTGCGGAAATGTCCTTCTTATGCACGCGGGCAGAAAAAATTCTCTCAATTTTCTCCTCTTTGGCAGGGGCATAAACCATAAAATCCAAACCGTGGTCAGAAATCCGGCAACCCATACGCTTAAAGTATTGAAGCCTTTTTTCCATTGCTTTTTTCAAATCCTGAAAGCTTTGAATTTCTATATCTGCCGCCCTTGAAAGCTCTTTCAAATACTTTAGATAATCCGGTTTTTCTATATTTAAAATTTTGTCCGGTCTCCATGTAGGCAGTACCTGTACGTCAAAGCTTTCCTCTTCTTTTATTCTTTTGTGCCACTTTAAATCATCCGCAGGGTCATCGGTGGTGCAAAGCAGCTTCACATTTGACTGTTTTATCAGGCTTCTGGCGCTCATATCTGCTTCTTTTAATTTGTAATTACAAAACTCCCAAACCTCCTGCGCCGTATCTCCATTTAAGATACCACCATAGCCAAAATATCTCCGAAGCTCCAAATGGCTCCAATGATACAGGGGATTTCCCATTGCCATTTCCAGCGTTTCCGCCCATTTTTGAAACTTCTCCCTGTCCGGAGCATCTCCTGTAATATAATATTCCTCCACTCCGTTTGCACGCATCTGACGCCATTTATAATGGTCGCCTCCCAGCCATAGCTGCGTAATATTTTCAAATCTTCTGTCTTTGGCAATTTCCCTTGGCTGAATATGACAATGATAATCTATAATCGGCATTTTTTCTGCAAAGCTATGATACAGCTCCTTTGCCGTGTCGGTAGACAGTAAAAAATCCTCATCCATAAACGCTTTCATAAGTCTCTCCCTAGATATTTTAAAATTTATCCTGTATCTAAGGATTTCCCGACTTTCTCTGTTTTATTCCGTTACCACTGAAGCAGTGTGCTTCCCCATGTAAGTCCTGCTCCAAATCCGGCAAGAACAAGAATATCTCCTTTCTCCAGCTTTCCCTCCCTGTTCATTTCGTCCAGTAAAATAGGAATACTGGCAGCGGAAGTGTTTCCGTATTTCTGTATGTTCATAGGAAATTTTTCTTCTTTTTCCCTCAGCTTTTTAGCAACGCCGAAGAGAATTCTGCTGTTTGCCTGATGAAGCACATAATATTTTACCTTTTCCTTTTCTATATTTCCTTTTTCCAGAACCTCTTCAATACAGTCCGGAACGGTTTTCAAAGCAAACTTGAATACCTCCTGCCCATCCATCTGAAGATAAGAGCTTCTTTTCTCATACCCCACAGAACAGCTTAAAACCTTGCCTCTGCTGCCGTCTGCATGCTGCACAGAAGAAAAAAGTCCCCTTTCCGATGCTTCCAAAACCACTGCGCCTGCTCCGTCTCCAAATAAGACACAGGTTCCCCTGTCCTTCCAGTCTACAAAGCGTGTCATGATGTCTGCCCCGATTACCAATACTTTTTTATAACCCCCGCTGTTAATATAAGCATAAGCTGTATTTAATCCAAACAAAAAACCTGCGCAAGCCGCACTCATATCAAAAGCCGCTGCATTTTCTGCGCCTAAAGCAGCCTGTACCTGACACGCCGTACTTGGAAAAAATATATCCGGAGAACAGGTTGCCACAAGAATTAAATCAATTTCTTCTGCCTTTATCTTTGCAGACTGTAACGCTTTCCTTGCTGCTTCACAAGCCAGACCTGCCGTTGTTTCTTCTTTGGCAATTCTTCTTTCCTTTATTCCCGTTCTGGTGACAATCCATTCATCACTGGTATCAATAAATTTTGTAAAATCATTATTTTTCATACAATACGCAGGAACAGCGCTTCCTGTCCCGATAATCTTCGCTGTCATAATTTCTCCTTATTTATGTTTAATATTTCAAATATTTTGTATGTCAAACTATTTTCTTAAAGTATACATAGCTTTCATACGTTTGTCAATAAAAACGAAAAAAGATGACAGCCCTATTGACCGTCATCTTTATAAATCTTCTTAATCTCCTGTGACAATTCTCTGTTTAAATCATCTAAATCAATACCAATTCCGGGTCCCATATAAGGCATCTGGCTCTGCTTATCGTATTGTTTTTTTCCGATTTCGTATTCCTGCGTTTTATCAAAATCCTCATGCTCTGTCACATTCCATTCTTCATCGTCATAATCCTCTTCGTCATAAACATCCTGCTGATATTTTTTCTTCTTTACCGCTGATTTCTTATTATTATCGCTGCTGTTTTTATTCCTTGTACTGTGGCTTACTTCCTTGACCTTTGTCTTTTTTACCACTTTTTTCTTCTTTCTTCCATTTGGCAAACGAAACAGCTTTGCTTCCCAGTCCTTGCCCTTCATAAAAGGCGCTGCCTGTACTGCCACACCGATAGCTGCCATAATAAGACCTAAAAGAAGTTCTCCTGCTCCCGCATCCTTTTCCAGCATTTCCATCATCAGGTGAATACCTCCCAGACCTCCGCAAAGAGCTGTGATGCCAATCACCATTTGCTTCTCGTAACCCAGCGCAAAGGTTCCTGCAAAGAGTCCGATAATCAGAGCAATAAAATGCTGTGTAAGCCCTGCATCCTGAAAAAAGGAAACAACAATGCTGTATACCAGTGCAGTACACATCACAAATACACCAAACTTATACAAAAGCCATGCCAGAAGTCCGAAAATCAAAGCCCCTGCTGCCGCTGCAAGTCCTGCCATCATCTTATCCTGCAAAAAATACAGACCTGCTCCGAAGCCGACTCCGCCTCCCATAAAGATACCTAAAATACATCCCCATACTTTTCTCAAGCGATATCCCATGAAACAGTTTAAAAAAGCAAATACCGTTCCCACAAGATAAATCAGTATCATATATTCTTTTGGTACAAAGCTCCATAACCCCTTAATCAATTCTAAGATCTGGTCTCCCTGTATATTCATAAATCCTTTACATTCCTTTCAGATATACGTGCTTAATATACTTCAGTGTTTCTTTCTCCCCTCTGTCTGCCAACATTCTGAGCAAAAATTCCAAGTCCTCATTGGTCTTTTCATGGACAAACCACAGCTTTTCTTTGCTTTTCAGGAAATACTCCAAAGGCGCTGCGTCTGTATAAGTGTCCGGATGATAATTTCTCGATGCGCTAATTCTGTCCATGACCATTTCCGCAATATACTTTCTGGGCATGGGAACTCCCTGAATAACTGTATCGCAGTCAATTCCGTAATCCACCCAATGCTCAAAATGATGCTTGTTCCTTCCGTAGTGATGTATCCACGAGGTGGATAAGCCTGTGGCTTCCCGCTCTGCGTTATTGGGGCTTCTTGTTCCCTGATAATATTTGCATCCCACAGAAAATTCTGTCCAGGAATACTTTGACAAATCATGAAGTAAGCCCTGCTTATAAAGACCTATTTTAAAGCAATACTTCATCACTAAAAGCTTGTGCCTTGTAATCGTTTTAAAATGCTTCCAAATCCGCATACGTCCTGTTCCTGCTTTCCTGCTAAAATCATAACTGTCCTCGGAGGTACTTCTATGGTTTTTCCTGTAACCGCCGTTCCCTCCTGAATTTTTTCTTCTTTATCTGTTTCGGTACTGAGAAGCACCTGCCATTTTATTTCGTTTTCTGCTCCCGGAAGTGCAATTTCATGAGCAATCCAATGGAAGTTAAATGCCAAAAATAAAAATTCAGAAGCTTTTCCGGCATATTCATTACAATACATAATTCCCAAAGAACGGGTATCCTTATCCTTTTCCACATACCACGCCTGTCTTCCGTGATAAGACATATCCGGATAACCAAGCGCCTGATAGTCACTGCCCTTCAATTCCTTTTCCCAATGCAGAATAGGATTTTCCCTCCTGATTTGAATGGCTCTTTTTACAAATTCCCAAAGCTTTTCCTGATTTTTTCTTCCGTTCCAGTCAATCCATGACAGTTCATTGTCCTGACACCACACATTGTTGTTTCCTTTTTGTGTGTTTCCCCACTCATCTCCTTGGAAAATCAAAGGTGTTCCCTGACTGAACAATAAAAGTGAAAAGGCGTTTTTCATCTGTTTTAAACGAAGCTCTTTAATGGCTGCTTTTCTGGTCGGACCTTCCGCACCACAGTTCCAACTGCAATTATAGGAAATTCCATCTTGGTTTCCTTCTCCGTTTGCCTCATTATGACGTTCTTCATAAGAAACCATATCCATGACAGTAAAGCCGTCCTGATCTGCCATATAATTGATAACACCATTGCACAGGGGATTTCTTTTCTGACGGAACATAAATTCCTCCGTCATATTTTCGTCTCCTTTTAATACGTGACGCATGGAGTATAAAAAGCCTTCATTATATTCTGCCGCATTTTTGAATTTCGGCGCTTCTCCATGCAAAACACGGTCACCGTCTACATCATGGAAAAATAACTTACAATCTGAAAGCAGAGGGTCTTTCATAAAAAGCTCCTGTGAAATCCCTTCTCCCATAATATGAAATCCATCAATGTGATAGGTAAGCTTCCAATATCTGAGAACATCCAGCATTTTTGTAAGCGCTGTGTGTTTTCCGAAGTAAAATTCCATCATACATTCCAAGCCTGCCTCATGGAAAGCATTTACCATGTCCGCAAATTCCTTTGCCGGATTTTGTGTTGCACAAAAGGCTGCCTTTGGCGCAAAATAACAGGCGTCTTCCGTATAACCCCAGCAATTTATCCGTTTATCTGCTGCGGCCTCTTCTGCCGGATGCTCTCCTGCCTTTCCTCTTACGCACGGCTTTTGAAGCTCCCTGTACTCATAAGCAGGCATCAGTAAAACACCGGTAATTCCCAAATCCTTTAAATATTCTATTTTTTCCTGAACCCCCTGAAAAGTCCCTTTATGTCTGACCTTAGAAGTCTTGCTCTTTGTAAAACTGCGCACCTGTAATTTATATAAAACAGAATTGCAAAGTTCTATGGGAGTAAATTCTTCATCGCTCCAAGAAAATTCACCTTCCAGATATCCGCAGCAGATATTTTCGTCCCTTTCTCCAAAAGAAGCTGTGTGGTACAAAATCTTTGCATAATCATCCTGTATCACTTCGCCGTTTATTTTGTAATTATATTTCAGTGGCTGCTCACAAATCCCTTTTACAACCATAGAAAGAAGGCTTCCCTTTCTTCCCTCCCGTAAAAACGGAATTTCTGAAACTCCCTCTTTCGTATACAGCAGCAGAGAAGCTTCTGCATCCTTTTCTGCCTCTAATGTAAATATAAATCCGTCTTTTTGTTTTTCCACACCTTTTGTCCACATATTTCCCGGTGCTGTTTCTATTCTTTTTTCTCTGCGCATACTTCCTCCATATAATCATATACTGCCGGGGCATCCTTTTCATCTGTCAAAGTCACCAGAACGTCTCCCGGAAACAGTATAGTTCTTCCTTTCGGTATCAATTCATTTCCACCGCGTTTTATCGATACCAGCAGGCAATTTTTCGGCCATTCAATCTGCTGTATCATCTTGTCTTGTAGCAAGCTGTTATGACAAATCACAAATTCCTGTAAAATTTTTTCTCCTGTACCTTCCGGAAGCTTTTCTCCGCGTCTTTTTAATAATCCGCTTAAAAGGCTCTCATAAATAGGTTCTGATTTCAGCGCCGAAGCCACTAGATATGCCACAATGGACACCAAAGACATGGAAAGCATCTGACTTACCTGCCCTGTCATCTCAAAAATCAAAATAATTCCTGTAATAGGCGCTCTTACAATCGCCGTAAAATATCCTGCCATGGCAAGAAGAACCATATTACTGATATAGGAGGCATCCAGTCCCATATACTGCACCGCAAAGGTACTGTAAGCCCCTCCTAAAAGTGCGCCCAATACCAAAAGCGGAAAGAAAATTCCTCCCGGCGCTCCTGAACCAAAGCAAATCAGTGAAAACAGAAATTTCGCCACAAATAAAATCAAAAGAGAGGTAAGCATCAGATTTCCCTCTGCCGCCATATCAATAAGAGGATGGCCGCTTCCCAATATCTGCGGCATAACAAGCCCCAGTACACCTGCAAGGAAAAAGGGAATAAAAAGTCTTGTCGTCTCATTTAATTTTTTTGATTTCAAATATAAGCTTTGTACCCAGATTGTCATCTTATTATAAAAAGCGCCCATAACACCTAAAATTACGCCTAAGATTACAATGTGCCAGTAATATTGAGGGGGCATCTCCGTTCCCACATCAAACTGAAAGACCGGCTGAAAGCCCATAAACTGGCTGGAAATATAATCCGCAGTAATGGATGCGGTCATAACAGAAATTAAAACCGATACAGAAAAGTTTTTATGTATTTCCTCCAGAGAAAACATCACCCCTGCCAAAGGCGCATGAAAAGCTGCCGCTAATCCTGCACTTGCCCCACAGGTAATTAAGTATTTTTCTTCTGTTTTTCCTCTGTCCAAGGTTTGGGAAACTGCTTTTCCCGTCATCGCGCCAATCTGTATAGACGGGCCCTCCCTTCCAAGGGAAAGTCCTGCAAACAGGGAAAGAAAACCACCCAGAAATTTTGCAGGCAGCACACGCTGCCACACCTGATTGAGTTTTCCCATCATTTCTCCCTCGACCTGCGGAATTCCGCTCCCTGAAATCATAGGCTCATGTTTTACCAGTTTTCCTACAATACAGGCAATGATAAACAATGCCACAAACCATAAAACCGCTGCCAAAGGCTCTTGTCTTGCATATTCTAATACTTTATTCATACCTTTTCCGGCATATTCCAAAATCACACGATAGAAAAGCACCACAAGCCCTGCAACAGCGCCTACGAGAAATCCCTCTGCCGTAAGAATTGTCTTAAAGCGCTCTGCTCTTTTCATTAAATGTGTTGTGTCTTTCTCCAAGCTGTTTCCCCCTCTCATGCAAATGCGCAAAAACTATTCATTTTCCATTATACGTGTCTGCAAATGAAAATGCAAATCCTTTCTGTATTGCATTCCCTTTCTGTATCTGGTAAAATATTTTTAAAACTTAAATGAGAAAGAGGTTAGAAAATGAGCGAAAAAACATATACAACAGATATTGAAAGCTGTAACCCAAGCGATTGCGCTTCCTGTACTGCAAACTGCTCCAGCGCAGGGGGAAATAATCAGGGAACCATCCCAAAAGTTCCAAATCCTACAATTAAATTAACTCTGGAAGACGACACAGTTTTAGAATGCGCGGTACTGACTACTTTTCCGGTGGAAGGCTTTGGAGAATATATTGCACTTGTGCCGTTAAATGAAAATGGAAAAAATACAGACGGCGAAACATACTTATTCCGCTACGCAGAAGAAAATGACGCACCGATTGTTACTAATATCGAAAGAGAAGATGAATACATGGCTGCGGCAGAAGCATTCCATGATTTCATTGCCAATTTAAAATCAGAAGCAGAGCTGGAAGAAGAAAGCGAAAACTAATTTCTGAGATTATAATACCTACCATTGAGACTATTATATTAAACAAAAATTGAAAATATCTATACACTTTTAGCAAATTGAGCAAAAAATGTATAGATATTTTTATTCTTACTACTCTATGCTTGGAATTTTCACTTCAACATCTACATCCTTTCCGTAATCCACTCCCGCTAAATGAAAACCAAACATCTGATAAAAGTCTTCCCAATATCCTTCAATATCAGAAATTTCTGTCACATTTTCTGTTGTCACCTGTTTCCATGCCTCTACGACCTTCCGCTGTACTTCTTCTGACAGCTCCCAGTCATCCATACGAATTCTGCCTTCTGCATCTGTCGGCACGCTTTCTTTAAAAAGCTTTTCTTTAAAAAGACGTGAAATCTGCTCTATACATCCTTCGTGGTTTCCCACTTCTTTCATAACCTTATATAAAATGGCAAAATACAACGGCACAATGGGAATAGCTGCACTTGCCTGTGTTACCAATGCTTTATTTACGGAAACATACGCCTGAAGTTTTGGAAATTTCTCTCTCATAACCTTTGCCGTATTTTCCAAATGGCGTTTTGCCTGTCCGATTGTCCCGTCAAAGTAGATAGGATAAGTAAGCTCCGGCCCAATATAAGAATATGCCACAGTCAGTGCATTTTCTTCTATGATGTCTGCTTCCTTTAATGCCTCTATCCATTCCATCCAGTCCTCGCCGCCCATAACCTTTTTCGTTCCCTGTATTTCTTCCGGCTTGGCAGGTTCAACTGTTTTCTCTACAATAGTATTATTTCTTAAATCCAGACTTTTTTCTGTAAAGGCTTCTTTTGTTGTTTTTAAGGAAGACACCCATAAATTTCCGTTTTTGTCTGTACGTCTGGGAGCTGCAAGACTGTAAATCACCATATCTGCTTTTCCCCAGTCTTTCTTAATTAAATCAATGGTCTTTTCCTTTATTTCCCAAGAAAAGGCGTCTCCGTTTATTGATTTTGCGTAAAGCCCCGCTTTATGTGCTTCTTCCTCAAAAGCTGCCGTATTATACCAGCCCGGTGTAGCTGTGCGTTTTCCGTTTGACGGCTTTTCAAAGAAAATTCCTATGGTCGCTGCCTCGCAGCCAAAGCCTGCCGTAATTCTGCTTGCCAGACCATAGCCTGTGGAAGCCCCGATAACCAGCACCTTTTTCGGCCCTTTCTTTATATTCTGTGCTTTTACATAGGCAATCTGCTGTTTTACATTTTCTCTGCACCCTTCCGGATGTGCCGTAGTACAAATAAATTCTCTTACCTTTGGTTCTATTATCATGCTTTTATCCTCCCGGAGCGAAAACTATTATGATTTTCAATTATTTTGACTCTCAAAATATATTATCATAAAAAAAGATAACATGCAAGTGCTTCCTTTCTCACATGCTATCCTTTTCTTTTATTTTCCCGTTGTACTTCCAAAACCGCCATTTCTTACAGCAGTTGCATCATCATCCACAGTAATTCCATATTCTAAGAAAATCCCCTGTGCAAAGCCGGTTCCTGCCTGCACCTGAACAGTCTTGCCTTCATTTGAGTCATTTGTAATTTTAATAAAAATATGCCCCTCGTTATCAGAGTAGAAATAATCACTGTCAATAATTCCCACTGTGTTGTTTAACTGCAAACGGAATTTAAAGCCCAGTCCGCTTCTTGGATATAACTTTAATACCCAGTCATTTTCCATTTCCGCACGAATACCCGTAGGAATTTTTATGCTTTCTCCCGGTTTTAATTCAAAATCCACAGGACTGAAAAAGTCGTATCCTGCACTTCCTGCTGTTGCTCTTCTGGGCAGCTTTAATGTGTTATAAACTTCCTTTGCTTCTGCTTCGCTTCTGTCTGCAAAGCAATCCAGAAATCCCTCTGCAAACTGCTCCTCGCTTACTTTGTGAAATTTCGCAATTCTTCTCATTTTTCCTCCTAGGCGTGTAATACCACTGTTCCTGTTTTCAAGGACTGCTGCACATCAATCACTCTTTGATTGGAGCTGCCCTTCCATTTCAAAGAAACGTCTTTTTTCTCTTCTATAAATTCTCCGTCTACCAGTACATCAACATATTGCAGAATATCCATTTCTACAATGCTTTCCCACAAAGAACCGGTGTACAGCCAGATGGTTTTCTTAGGATATTTTTCTTTAATCTCCTTTGCCAGCTCTGTTATATCCGCCACGTTCCCCCAGTATAAAGGGTCGCCGCCGGAAAAGGTAACTCCTGCAATATAGCTTTGATTTAACTGCTCAAAAATTTCTTCCTTTGCAGCTTCATCAAATTCCAGCCCACTGTTCGGGTCCCATGTCACTGGGTTTTGACAGCCCTTGCAGCCGTGGTCGCAGCCTGCTACCCACAAAACAGTCCGAAGCCCATCACCATTTAACATATCGTCCTTTGTAATATTATGATAACGCATATTCTTCACCTCTGTACTTTTCTGTTTAAGGAGAAAAAGGGGGCACATTTTGTCATGCTCCCCTTCTTAATCTCTATATTTCTTTATGCTTCTTCCGGAACATCCTTCATGCTGAAGCTGATACGTCCCATTTTGTCTTTTCCAAGACAAACAACTTTTACAACATCACCGATAGAAAGTACGTCTTCTACCTTTTCAATTCTTTCTTTTGAAATTTTAGAAATGTGTACCATGCCTTCTTTTCCCGGTGCAAACTCTAAAAATGCTCCGAATTCTTTGATGCTGATAACTTTTCCTGTAAAAATCTGACCTTCCTGATAGTCGGTTGTAATGGTCTTGATATATTCCACTGCTTTGTCCATCATGTGCTGGTCTGTGCCGCAGATAGATACGCCGCCATTGTCATCAATATCAATTTTTACACCTGTTTCATCGATAATTGCGTTGATGGTCTTTCCTCTCTGACCTACCACATCGCCGATTTTTTCAGGGTCAATCTGAATTTGAACAATCTTTGGTGCATATTTGCTTACTGTTTTTCTCGGAGCAGGAATACATTTTTCCATAACCTCTGTTAAGATGTATTCTCTTGCTTCTTTTGTTCTTGCGATTGCTTCTTCAATAATCTGTCTTGTCAGACCGTGGATTTTAATATCCATCTGGATTGCAGTAATACCGTCATGTGTACCTGCTACCTTAAAGTCCATATCGCCGAAGAAGTCTTCCAGTCCCTGAATATCCGTCAGTACAAGGTAATCATCATCTGTTTCTCCTGTAACCAGACCACAGGAAATACCTGCTACCGGCTTCTTAATCGGCACACCTGCTGCCATTAAGGACATGGTAGACGCACAGATACTTGCCTGAGATGTAGAACCGTTGGACTCAAAGGTTTCTGAAACCGTACGGATTGCATAAGGGAATTCTTCTACTCCCGGAATAACCGGTACTAAAGCTCTCTCAGCCAGCGCACCGTGTCCGATTTCACGGCGCCCCGGTCCTCTTGATGGTTTTGTTTCACCGACAGAGTAAGACGGGAAGTTATAATGGTGCATATAACGTTTGCTTACTTCAAATTCATCCAGTCCGTCTAATCTCTGTGCTTCGGATAACGGAGCCAGAGTTGTAATGGTACAAATCTGTGTCTGACCTCTTGTAAACATAGCAGAACCGTGTACTCTCGGAATAATATCTGTTTCTGCTGCCAGCGGACGGATTTCTGTAATGGCTCTTCCATCCGGACGTTTGTGGTCTTTTAAAATCATTTTACGAACAGTCTTCTTCTGATACTGGTAAACAGCCTCTCCTAATACAGCCAGCCATTCTTCGTTTTCAGCAAAAGCTTCTTCTAATTTCTCTGTAATCACACGGATATTTTCTTCACGAACCTGTTTTTCATCTGTAAATACAGCTTCTTCCATTTCTTCCGGTGTTACGATTTCTTTGATTGCAGCAAATAATTCCTCCGGAACTGCACAGCTTTCATAGCTATGTTTTTCTTTTCCGCACTCTGCAACGATTTTATCAATAAATGCAATAATTTCCTGATTTACTTCGTGTGCTTTGAAAATTGCCTCAATCATTTTTGCTTCAGGAATTTCATTTGCTCCTGCTTCAATCATGATAACCTTTTCTTTTGTAGATGCAACGGTAAGCTGAAGGTCAGAAATTTCTTTCTGTGCCAGAGAAGGGTTTACAACCAGTTCTCCGTTTACCATACCAATCTGTGTTGCCGCACAAGGACCGTCAAACGGAATATCAGAAATACAAGTTGCAATAGAAGAACCCAGCATTGCAACAACTTCCGGATTGCACTCAGAGTCCACTGCCATAACCATGTTGTTTAAGGTTACGTCATTTCTGTAATCCTTTGGGAACAGAGGACGCATTGGTCTGTCAATCACACGGGAGGTTAAAATGGCATGCTCGCTTGCTTTTCCCTCTCTTTTGTTAAATCCACCCGGAATTTTACCTACTGCATACATTTTTTCTTCATATTCTACGCTTAATGGGAAGAAATCAATTCCTTCTCTTGGTTTGTCAGAAGCAGTAGCCGTAGACAATACGGTTGTATCTCCATAGCGCATAAGTGCAGCGCCGTTTGCCTGCTTTGCCACACGTCCTATATCAACTGTCAGTGTTCTTCCTGCCAGTTCCATTGAAAAACTTTTGTACATACTTTCATCTCCTTTTTCTTTTTACAGCAAAACCTGTCCGAAACAACTGAAAAACACACTTTTTCAAATGTTCTTTTCAGTGGTCTCGGCATCAGAATTTCTTTGCTGCTGTTCTATCTGCGGCACATTTTATACGCAGTGCCTTGCGTGAAAAAAAGGGCGGAAAACCTTCCGCCCCGTTCTCTGGTTCTGATTATTTTCTAAGACCTAAACGCTCAATTAAAGAACGGTATCTTTCAATATCAGTTTTTTTCAGATATGCAAGTAATCCACGTCTCTGACCTACCATTTTCAGAAGACCACGTCTTGAATGATGATCCTTGTGGTTTACTTTCAAGTGCTCTGTAAGCTCCTGAATTCTTGCTGTTAATACAGCTACCTGTACTTCCGGTGAACCTGTATCACCTGGTGTTCTTGCATATTCTGCCATGATTGCCTGTTTCTTTTCTTTAGAAATCATTTTGTTTTCCTCCATTATTTTAATCTAATCGCCGGTAATTAAGGAACGGTTGGAGGTTCCAATTTCTGAATTACGGCTAATTTCAACGTTTTGAGTATAGCATATCGCACATTGCTTGTAAAGAGATTTTATGAAATAAAAAATCTTGCTCCGCTTACAGCATGGGCTCTGTACAAATCAGAAACTTTAATTCCCGAAGACGAGCTGCTGGCATGTACTACTTTTCCGTTTCCGATATACATCACCACATGATAAACAGAACCGTTTTCCGCATAAAAAATCAAATCACCGGGCAAAGCCTCCTCCACAGAAATTCTGGTTCCTGCGTTTGCCTGATCTGCTGCAACTCTTGGCAGAGAAATACCAAACTGCTTATAAATGCTCTGCACAAATCCGGAGCAATCTGCTCCGTTTGTCAGGCTTGTTCCTCCCCATACGTAAGGATTTCCCACAAATTGCAGAGCAAAGTCTACTATTTCCTGCCGTTTTCCTCCTATGGATGCAGCTGCGGCTACATTTTCCTTTTGCTGCAAGGAATAAGCATATTTCATTTCTTTTTGATTTGTAACCGTTAAATATTCTTCTTTTGTAAATCCTGTTTCCAAATAATCGCAAAAAACATATCCTGAAATTTCGTCTGAAGTAATGTAACACCAGTCTCCCTCCCGGCGTTCAACCTCGCAATATCCGTTCTTAGGAAGCTGTGCCAAAACCGGATGCTGAGTTCCTGCTCCTTCTCGGATATTTAAGCATGTATTTACATCTGCATAAGCGCCGTTTCTTTCCGTTTGTTTTTCAGGCGCTGCCCATACATCTCCTTCTCCCAAAAACATTCCTGTCAAAACAATTCCCGTTACCGTCATCCAAAGTTTAAATTTCTGTTTATTTCGCATAATATATCCCTTTCCCGAGGCTTTTCGCCAAATATGAAATGATAAAAGCCCAAGGGTACGTTCCCTCAGGCTTATCTTTTGTATATTATACGTTTTTTATTCTTCCGGTTCTTCGTCTAAAATAGAAAATGCAATATTGGTCGCATGGTCTGCCACTCTTTCCAAGCCGGAAATAATATCCGAGAAAATCATTCCCGCTTCCTGCTTACATTTTCCTTTTTTCAGTCTTTCTACATGGGATTCCTGCAAATCCCGTTCCATTTGGTCGATACCGTTTTCCAAATCCAGAATTTCCTGCAAATGCTCCTTACTGTTATTAGAAAACATATCAATGGAATAATTGGTGATTTTAATAACCCGATGAAGCATTTCCAAAAGCTCTGCTTCTGCTTCTTTGCTGAAGGAAATGTTTTTTTCTTTTCGCAGCACTGCTGAGTCAGCAGCATTTTCTGCGTGGTCACCAATTCGTTCAATATCATTTACCACATGGAACAGACCGCCTATATTTTTCATATCATCCATAGGAAGCGTGCTTTGACTGATTTTCACCAGATAGTCGGTAATGGCATGGTTCATGTAATTAATCTGTTTCTCTGTTTCATAAACCTTCTGTATTCCCTTATCCTCCGGCTTCATCAAAACATTTACGGCAGCTGTCAAGTTCTCTACTGCAATATGTCCCATACGCTCCAGCTCCTTTGTCACCTCTACCACTGCGGTATTCGGTGAAAATACACTGGCCGGACCTATATATTCCAGCTGAAAACCTTCTTGTTTTTCCCTGCCTGCCTTATCCGGCACAAACAGGTATGTAAGTTTTACAATCCATTTTGCAAACGGGAACAGGATAATTACCTGAAAAACTTTAAAGAAGGTATGGGCATTCGCCACACATCTTCCGGTATTGTCACCGGAAATTCTGCGTATTCCGGCTTCTACCCAGCTTTCTCCCACAAGCAGAATAGCTGCGATTACAATCGTTCCCATTACATTAAACAGAAAATGTATCATTGCCGCACGCTTTGCATCTTTGTTGCCGCTGATACTTGCCAACAGCGCTGTGGTACAAGAGCCGATATTACAGCCTAAAATAATGTAAAAGCATATCCACAGAGGCAGAAGTCCCTGTTGCGCCATTAAAAGCACAATACTGACTGTAACAGAGGAGCTCTGAATAATCGCTGTAATAACAAATCCTATGAGAATTCCCAAAAACGGATTGTTAATACCATGAAGAAGCTCCACAACAAACGGAGACTCTTTCATTCCCTCCATACTGCCTGACATCAGAGATAAGCCCATAAATAAAACGCCAAATCCCAATACCACTTCGCCAATCTGCTTCACCTTGTTATTTTTGCAGAACATGGTGACAATCACACCCAGCATTAAAAATACCGGTGCTGCCTGAGACAGATTAAATGCGACCAACTGTGAAGTAATGGTAGTACCTACATTGGCACCCATAATTACCCCTGCTGCCTGCACCAAATTCATCAGTCCTGCATTGACAAAGCTGACTACCATAACCGTTGTTGCGCTTGATGACTGTACAATTGCACAAAAAAGCATACCAAACAGCATACCGATAAAACGATTTTTGGTAAAGAAGTCAAGGAAGCTTCTCATCTTTGCTCCTGCCGCTTTTTCAATGCTTTCCCCCATTACGGTCATGCCGTATAAAAACAGACCAAGACCGCCAATCAGCGACAATAGGTTTTCTATATTCATTTTTCTCTCCTTCGTAAAAAAGATTTCTTTTCAAAACCTTTACTTTATGATAATCGAAGTTCTAATGCTTGTCCATATTCTTTTTCAAAAAAAGCTCGAGCTGTTTCTACATCTATATCTAATTGTGTCTTTAATTCTGACAAAGAGTCGAACTTTTTCTCAGGACGCAAATATTTGTAGAACCGCACTTCTGCCTCCTGCCCATACAAATTTTCATTGCAGTGAAAAAGATAGGTTTCCACTCCGATAAAATTTTCCTTCACCGTAGGTTTATAGCCTACATTTGTAATTCCGGAATAAACTTTTCCTCCCACAGAAGACTGTGTCACATACACGCCGTTTGGAGGCAGTTTTTTCATTGGCGGGGGAATTAAATTTGCAGTAGGCACGCCTATGGTTCTTCCAAGCTGCCTGCCATGAACAATTTCCCCTTTGATAAAATAAGGATAACCCAGCAGCTTTTGCACCTTTTCCATTCGTCCCTGTTCTAATTCTTCCCGAATGTACGTGCTGCTGATTTCCCTTTCGCCGTCTCTCTCTTTTTCAATAATTTCTACTGTAAATCCATATTTCTCTCCCAATGCAGAAAGAACTTCGGGATTTCCGCTGCGGTTATGTCCAAAATGAAAATCAGAACCGATTGCCACATATTCTGCATGAAGCCTGTCTACCAGATACTCTTTCACAAAAGCTTCCGGCTCCATATTCATCAACTCTTCTGTAAAGGGACATTCTGCCAAAATATCTGCATGAAGCGCCTCCGCCACCTCTCGTTTTTCTTCATAAGTTAAAAGCAGCTTTGGCATACATTTCTGCTGATAAGCCTTGTAGGGCAAATCAAAAGTAAAAATTATGGTACGACAGTTTTCGCCGGATTTTTGTTTGATACATTCCACCAGCTTTTGATGTCCTCTGTGAAATCCATCAAACTTTCCCAACGTAACCGCACTCCGTATACCGGAATTCAAATGAGGGACTTCTGTTGTATAAATCATAGCTTCTCCTTTGCCTCATTGAAAATCCTGAGGGGTACAAAATATTGTCAGCGGCTTGTACTGCTGTTTGGAAGCGTTCCATTCATAAATTCCGATAAAAATACCGCTGCTGGTATACATACGCACTCTTTCTTGGAGAGTATTTTGCTTACAAGGAACAGGATTTCCGTTTTGCAGCATTTTATCAAACTGCGGCTGTGCCAAATAAGCCGGATAGGAAGAAAACATTTCTTCCACGGAAACAATTTTTTCATCTATTTTCTCTTCCTGTACAAGCGCTTCTATTTGAGATAATTTTAAACTGTCTTCAATGGAAAAACGCTCCACCTGTGTTCTTAACAAGCTCTCCATACAGCCCATACAGCCCAATTTTTCTCCGATGTCGTGACAAAGCGTACGGATATACGTGCCTTTTGAGCAGGTTACGGAAAAGCGCACAAAAGGCAGCTCCATGGACAAAATTTTTATCTCATAAAAAGTAACCGGTCTCGGCTGACGCTCAATTTCAATGCCCTCTCTGGCAAGCTCATACAGCTTCTTTCCCTGTACCTTTAAAGCAGAATACATGGGAGGAATTTGCTGCTGCTCACCTAAAAAGCCTGCCATACAGGCTTCCACTTCGGATGGAGTAACTTCTACCGGACATTCTTTTAAAATCTTGCCGGAAATATCCTGTGTATCCGTCTCTATTCCTAAATGAAGAACCGCTTCATAAGTTTTTCGCTTATCTGTCAATAAAGAACACAGCTTCGTACCTTTTCCCAGACAGACCGGAAGAACACCTTCTGCATCAGGGTCTAACGTCCCTGTATGTCCGATTTTTTTCTGTCTTAAAATTCCACGAAGCTTTGCAACCACATCATGAGAGGTATAGCCCTTTTCTTTATAAACATTAATAATTCCGTTTTTCATTTCTAATTCGCATCTTTCAACAATTGTTTTTCAATAGCACGCAGCAGATTATTCATGGCGTCATAAACAGAACCGCACAAGGTACATCCGGCTGCAAGAACGTGTCCGCCGCCACCAAAATAAGACGCCACCTCATTTACATCTACTCTGCCGTTTGAGCGCAGACTTACTTTAAACTCCTGTGGCTTTATCTCATAGAGGAAAATAGCAACCTCCACTCCTTTTGTTACCCGTAACTGCTGCACAATTCCGTCTAAGTCTTTTGGTGTAACATGGTAAAATTCCATGTCTTTTTGGCGAAGACTTCCGATAATACACTTTCCGTCAAGAACCAGAATGCTTTCCATCAGACATCTTCCCAAAATCTGATTTTGCACATAAGTCTTTTCATAGAATGCCTGGTCTACAATTTTTGAGAAATTAATCCCTGTCTCCATAAGTTTTGCTGCAATTTGCATAGTCTGAGGTGTGGTACAGGAATATTGGAACACGCCTGTATCATTTACAATTCCTGTATAAATAGCTTCCGCACAGCTTTTCGTTACTTTTTCCTCTTCCAAAAGTGTATACAAAAGCTCTGATGCAGAGCTTGCAGCCGGACGGATTACGTCAATGTCTGCAAAACCTTTGTTGCTCACATGATGGTCAATACAAATGGTCTTCTTAGCAGTATCCAAAGCAGCTCCCACTACACCGACTCTATCTTTCACACTGGTGTCCAGAATAAACAGCACATCATATATCTTATTCTCATCCATCTCTTTTTTTACCTCATGGATGGAGTTCAGGAAGGAAAATCCCTCCTTCACTTCCTCCAGATATACATCCGCTTCAATTTCCGGATAATTTTCCTTCAGATACAGATATAAGCCCATACAAGAGCCTACACAGTCACCATCCGGTCTTACGTGACCGGCAATGGCTGCTGTTTTCACTCCTGCTAATTCACTGGTTATTTTCTCCATCTTCCTGCACCTCCTCTTTTCCGGTGACTTCATCAATCAATTTTGACATGGCAACACCGTACTCAATAGACTCGTCTAAAATAAAACGAATTTCCGGAGTATTTCTAAGATTGATATTTTTTGCAAGCTGTCTGCGAATATAGCCTTCTGCACTTTTTAAGCCTGCAATGGTATTATTTTTTGCTTCTTCATTTCCCATAACGCTGATATAAGCTCTGCACGTTTTTAAGTCCGGAGCCACTTCTACCGCTGTTACCGATGTCATGGGATGAATTCTCGGATCTTTAATCCCTTCCCGAATTAAATTTGCCAGTTCATGCTGAACTTCCGCATTTACACGGGTATTTTTAATACTGTTTTTTCTCATGATTTCCTTTCCGCTTTCTAAAAGCTCTATCTTGGAACTTCCACCATAATATATGCTTCTACTCTGTCTTCTTCCTTGATGTCATTGAAATCTTCAAATACAAGACCGCATTCGTATCCTGCTTTTACTTCTTTTACATCGTCTTTAAAACGTTTCAGGGAAGCCAGCTCACCTTCGAAAATCTGCTCGCCTTCTCTGCTGATACGCACTTTACAATTTCTCTGGAATACACCGTCCAGCACATAAGAGCCTGCGATATTTCCAACACCTGATGCTTTGAAAATCTGGCGTACTTCTGCATGACCGATGACTTTTTCTTCGAATACAGGATCCAGCATACCTTTCATAGCGGCTTCCACATCTTCGATTGCCTGATAAATAACACGGTACAGACGTAAATCAACGCCTTCCTGCTCTGCAACAGATTTTGCAGTTGCATCCGGTCTTACATTAAATCCGATAATAATCGCATTGGAAGCGCTTGCCAGTGTAACGTCAGACTCATTGATAGCGCCAACGCCGCCATGGATTACTTTTACAACAACTTCTTCATTGGAAAGTTTTACAAGACTCTGTTTTACCGCTTCCACAGAACCCTGCACGTCAGCTTTTACAATCAATGGCAATTCTTTCAGATTACCTGCCTGAATTTGACTGAATAAGTCATCCAGAGACATTTTTGCCTTTGTTTCTTCCAAAAGACGGTTTTTGTTTTCAGATACAAAGGTTGCCGCAAAATTTTTCGCTTCTTTGTCATTTTCTGTTACAACCAAAATTTCTCCTGCGTTTGGTACGTCGCTTAAGCCCAAAATTTCAACCGGAGTAGAAGGACCTGCTTCTTTTACTTTTCTGCCCTTATCGTCAATCATGGCACGGACTTTACCTGAGCATGCTCCTGCGGCAATAAAATCACCTACACGCAGTGTTCCCTTCTGTACTAAAATAGTTGCCACAGGACCTTTTCCCTTATCCAATTCAGCCTCAATAACAAGACCTCTGGCTCTTCTGTTCGGATTTGCTTTCAGTTCTGCAACTTCAGCAGTTAAAAGGATCATTTCCAACAGATTGTCAATTCCCTCGCCTGTATGAGCAGAGACAGGAACAAAGATTGTGCTTCCGCCCCAGTCTTCCGGAATTAACTCATATTCAGATAACTCCTGTTTTACTCTCTCAATATTAGCACTTGGCTTATCAATTTTATTGATTGCAACAATAATTTCTACCCCTGCTGCTTTTGCATGGTTAATCGCTTCTACTGTCTGTGGCATCACACCGTCATCGGCTGCTACTACCAAAATTGCGATATCTGTCGCATTTGCACCACGCATACGCATTGCAGTAAATGCCTCATGTCCCGGTGTATCTAAGAAAGTAATTTTTTCTCCGTCTACACTTACCATATAAGCGCCGATATGCTGTGTAATACCGCCTGCTTCACGGTCTGTCACATGAGTTTTTCTGATGCAGTCCAAAAGGGAAGTTTTACCATGGTCAACGTGTCCCATAACACATACAACCGGCGGTCTGGAAACCAAAGTAGCCGCATCCTCTTCTTCTTCTTTTAAAAGCTCCTCGATTACATCGACTTTTTCTTCCTGTTCTGCAATAATATCGTAATCTAAAGCAATTTCCTGTGCCTTTTCAAAATCAATTTCATGGTTTACCGTAACCATAACACCTTCTAAGAAAAGCTTTTTCACAATTACAGACGGCTGCATTTTCATTTTTTCAGCCAGCTCACGGATTGTCATTTTTTCCGGAAGTGTAATTTCCTTTACTTCTTCCTTCTTTTCTTCCTTAGGATGAGATACCGGTTTCTGAAGCTGCATTGCTTTCGGAATTTTCTGTGCCTGACGGCGTCCGCCCTGATTTGGACGTTTTCCCTGATTTTGGTATTCATCTCTGCGGTTGTCTTTTTTCTTGTTTTCTCTGTTTGCCTTGCGGCTGTCTTTTTCTACAAACTCCAGCTTCGGAGCATCAAATTTAGAGGACTGTTCACGTCTGCTGTCATTTCCTCTTCCATCGTTTCTGCCGCCAAAACGTCCGTTTCCACGTTCTCCCTGATTATTTCCAAAACGGTTTCCGGAACGTTCTCCGTTTCCGTTATTATTGTTGAAACGATTACCCTGGCGGTTTTCTCCGTTTCCGTTAAAACGGTTATTTGAGCGACCTTCCTGATTATTATTGCCATTATAGCGATTATTATTTGGACGGCCTTCTCCATTGCTGCGATTGTTTGGACGACCTTCCCCATTTCCGTTAAAACGGTTATTTGGTCGGTTCTGGCGGTTTTCTCCGTTTCCGCCTCTATTGTTTGGACGGCTTTCCCCGTTATTTTTATTAAAACGGTTGTTTGGTCGGTTTTCCCCTCCGTTGTTATTGCGATTACCCTGACGGTTCTCTCCGTTTTCTTTATAACGATTGTTATTTGGTCGGTTGTTATTTCTATTTTCCTGTTTCAAATCCTGTGTACCTCTGTTTTCTTCGCTTCTATGCTCCTGCGGTTTTTGTTTCTTCTCCGATGTATGGCTGGCATTCTGAGGGCGGAATACCTGAATAATCTTTTTCTTAGGTTTTTCACCATCTTCCTGTTTTGCAGGAGAATTTCCTTCTTGAGCAGTTTTGTTTCCTTTTTTATAAGTATCTCTTACCATGTTGGCATGCGTTTCGTCTACATTGCTCATGTGACTGGTTAACTCTATATTTTTTGATTTTAAAAAATCTAAAACCTCTTTATTTGTTTTGTTTACTTCCTTTGCTAGTTCGTAAACTCTTATTGTTGACATATATTGCCCTCCTTCTCATGTTAATAACCCATTTTTTCCAATTTTTTAATCATTGCCACAGCAAAATTTTCATCTGTCACTCCAAGAGATGCACGATAATCTTTTCCGATGGCGCTTCCCAACTCCTCCTTTGTTCCCACGTTATATAAAGGCACTTCATAATATGTGCACATATCTTTAAACTTTTTCTTCGTATTTTCTGATGCGTCCTGCGCTGTAAGGACTAAAAAAACCTGACCGGATTTTACTCCCTTTTCAGTAGCAAACTCTCCGCTTACAATTCTTCCCGCCTTTGCCGCCAGACCTAAAAAAGCCAGTTCTTTATTTCTGCTCAATATTCTCAAACTCCCTTTCAAGGCTTTCGTAAACCTCTTTTGGTATAGCCATTTTTAAAGAACGTTCCAGTCCCCTGTTTTTTGCGGCATTTTGCAAACATTCTTTACAAAAGCATAAATAAGCGCCTCTTCCGTTTTTACGTCCGGTAGTATCCAAAACAATTTCGTTTTCTGCTGTTTTTAATACACGCATCATTTCCTTTTTGCTTTTCATTTCACCGCAGCCCACGCATTTTCGCATAGGGACTTTCTTTTCTGTACTCATACGCCCACCTTATTCTTCTGCTGTTTCTTCAGCGCTTACTTCCTCTTCGTAAACAGCTTCTGCGCTTTCCTCAGCAGGTGTTTCCTCATATTCTTCCTCATAAATTTCTAATTCGCCCAGTTCACCGGCTTCTCTTGCCTGTGTCTCGCTCTTAATGTCAATCTTAAAGCCTGTCAATCTGGCTGCCAGTCTTGCATTCTGTCCTTCTTTACCGATTGCCAGAGAAAGCTGGAAGTCCGGAACAATTACTGTTGCACTTTTCTCTTCCGGATCAGCAGTAACAGAAATAACCTTTGCAGGACTTAATGCGTTTTCAATCAACAGAGCAGGATTGTCACTCCAGTTAATAATGTCAATCTTTTCTCCTCTTAACTCTTCTACAACAGAATTTACTCTTGCACCGTTAATACCAACACATGCGCCTACCGGATCTACGTCCGGGTCATTGCTCCAAACGGCAATCTTTGTACGGGAGCCTGCTTCTCTTGCAATACTCTTTACTTCCACAGTTCCGTCTTTAATCTCTGTAACCTCTGCCTCAAAAAGGCGTTTTACTAATTCAGGATGTGTTCTGGAAACCATAATCTTTGGTCCTTTTGGTGCATCCTTCACTTCCAGAATATATACTTTAATTCTTTCCGTAGGTTTAAATACTTCTGTCTTAACCTGCTCATTTTCTGTTAAAATGGCATCTGCTTTTCCTAAGTTAATACTGTAATTTCTTCCCAGACTGCGCTGTACAATACCTGTCACTACATCTTTTTCTTTTCCGTAATACTGGTCAAAAATCACTTTTCTTTCTTCTTCACGGATTTTTTGTAAAATAACATTTTTTGCATTCTGTGTGGCAATACGTCCAAATTCCTTTGATTTAATTTCCACATTTACGATATCGCCCAGCCCATACTGAGAGTTCATCATTTTTGCGTCTGCAAGACTAATCTCTGTAACCGGATCATAAACTTCCTCTACAACTGTTTTTTCTGCCAGCACACCGAAATCACATGTTTCCGGATTAATATTTACTTTAATGTTATCTGCTTTTCCGAAGTGATTTTTACATGCCTGAATTAAAGATTGCTCAATAGCTTCTAACAAAGTATCTTTGCTGATAGATTTTTCTTTCTCCAGAATGTTGAGTGCCTCCAATAATTCTGTGTTCATTTTTTACTTTCCTCCTAAAATTAAAAATCAAATGCAAGACGAATAAGGGCGATATCTGATTTCTGAAAAGTCATTTCTGTTCCCTCGCAGTCAATCGTCACACTGCTTTCATTATATTCCTTTAAAATACCGTAAAATTCCTTCTCTTTATTGATTGCACGATAGGTTCTGATTTCCAGCTCCTTACCCATGCTTCTTTTATAGTCCTTTTCTTTTTTCAAAGGTCTTCCAAGACCGGGAGAGCTTACTTCCATAATATAGGCTTCATCAATAAAATCTTCCTCATCCAGCTTCTGAGAAAATGCACGGCTGACAACTTCGCAGTCATCCACGGTAATTCCTTCCGGCTTGTCAATATAAGCTCTCAGGTAAAAATTGCTGCCTTCCTTTACATATTCCACATCTACCAGTTCAAAATCATGTTCTGCCACAATAGGCTCTAATAATGCTTCTGCTTTCTGCTCATAAATTTCTTTTTTACTCATGTTCTCACCTTCTCCCTGCGTTCCTTAGGTATACAAACGATAAGAGTGGACCGTTGGTCCACTCTTATGCTTTGATAACTATCTAGTTCTTTATTAGGATAACACTATTCCCAGAAACTTGCAAGTTCTTTTTTCAATTCCACAGGATTACCAGAAGATTATCCTTTCCCCCATAGGAAATTTGCCATGAAATTTGCTCTCCCGGAGAAAATACCGTGGTCGTTTGAATAACTTCCTGTATTATATTAAATCTCCTTCTACAATGTCCTGCACAGCCTGCTGATATCCTGCTTCTTCCTGAAAGCACAATTCTGTCTTCTGACTGTTTGCTTCAATATCTCTTTTTAAGACTTCGCAGATATGCTCCTTGTCATAAGTCTCATACCAGCAGCCTTTCCTTTTATAATAATGATAGCTTTCATCTGTACAGGAAGGCAGTAAGATATCTTCATTTGCTTTATGTGTAGCGCTAATGGTCTTATCACTACAACATAAATAACTGTAAGAAATGGCATCTTCTCTGTCTCCTTTTGCATTATATCCGGGAGAACCCCAAGTAGTATCTACATAATAGTAATTTTCACCAATTTGAACTAAATTCCATGCGTGACTGGAAGAAGTCTCATCTAAGATATTGCCTGTTACCAATGTGCAAAAAATACCCATTTTATTTAATAAATATTGAGTTGCTTTTGCATATCCCATGCACACGGTTTTCTTTTCCAGAAACACGCTTTGAATTGTCTGATTATAAGAGCTGGACTCATCATATTCTACTTCTCGAATTAAAAGCTCGTACACGCTTTTTATTTTTTCATATGTATCTGCGGAAACATCGATTGCAGCAATCCATTCCTCTGCCTGCTTTTCAATCTGCTGTTTCAGTTCTTCTGTCTGCTCTTTTTCTACTGTGTATACCGGCATAATCTGCGTGACAGTTTTCGTATTTTCAGTCAAATCCTCTACCGTGGTATATTGAAATTCACCTTCTATCCAAAAGTATTCGGGATGGTCAATCATCACCATATTAAAAACGGTTATAAGTCTGTCCTCCGAAAGAGATGTAATTTTAATTTCTGCTTCCTGCTGCTCCAAGCCCTCTGCAATCTGTCTGTAAACTTCTTGTTCCTCTTTTGACAAACTTTGATATCCATAGTAAAGCGCTTCTTCTGAGACCGCAATCTGCCTTTCCGGCAGTTTTTGCGTTATACCGCTTTCTTTTTCAGCTTTTGGCAAGCATCCGGACAAGCTTAGAAGTAAACAACATATCAGAAAAAAGACTCTTGCTTTTCTTGTTTTCTTCAATAATTCACCTCTTTCCTGTTTTATACCCGTGTCTTTATCCCCTTTGCATCACGCTTTCCAAGCTTTAATTTATTTAGCACCAATGTTTTCTCTTTATAAGAAATCGGATATTCAGTACGATTTTCCAACATATACGCATGCTCTACGCAATCACTTTCATTCATTTTTATTCCTCTTACACCAAGAGCTGTTTTCTTCTTATATGGAATTTCTGCCTTCAGAAACTTCAGAAAATATCCTTCTTTTGTCTGTAAAACCAAATGCTCCATAGGTTCTGCATTCTGTACCATAACAATACTGTCTTCTTCTGCCAATTTTGTGGAAGAAATGGTTCTTTTTGCCACATCAAACTCTTTGCCTTCTACTAGCTTCACCATCCCTTTTGCTGTAACAAAACAAAGAGTTGTATGAATGATATCTGCCATGCTTCCCACAAAGACAATCTGTTCTGCTGCACTGTCGTAATTACTTACATTATCTACCGGTATTCCTTTATCTCTGAATTTTCCAAATGGAAGGTCCTGTACCTTAATGGTGTACATTTTGCCTGTATCTGTAAACAAACAGATTTTTCCCGTATTCATACAGGTGAGGACATATTTGTTCTCACTGTCGGCAGTTTCTTTATTTCTTTCATAAGTGGATTTGTCTATTGTTCTGGCATAGCCAAAACGATCCATCAAAAAGACAACTTCCGTTTCCTCTATTTTCTTTTCTTCATAAACAGCTTCCGCAGCATTTTCTACTACTGTACGGCGCACTCTGCTGTATTCTTTTTTTACCTTTTGCAGTTCTTTTATAATCACTTTTGCCATAGAAGAATAGTTATTCAAAATATCTTCATACAAAGCAATTTTTTTCATGGTTTCTTCGTGTTCTGCCATAAGTGTTTCAATTTCCAATCCAATCAGCTTATAAAGACGCATATCTAAAATTGCTGTTGCCTGACGCTCTGTAAAATGAAGCTTTTTCGCCTGACGTTCGCTGGTTTTTGTCTTGAAATGAATACCTTCTGTTTCGCCGTTAATCAGACATTTTTTTACCTGTTCTCTGTTTTTACTGCCTCTTAAAATCTCAATAATCAAGTCAATGACATCACAGGCTTTTATAAGGCCTTCCTGTACTTCCTGATTTTCTCTTTCTTTTGCTAAAAGACTGGTATATTTCCTTGTGGCAATGTCAAACTGAAAATCCACATGATGCTCAATAATCTGCTTTAGGCTCAAGGTCTCCGGCTTACCGTCTGCCACTGCCAGCATATTTACACCGAACGTATCTTCCAAACGTGTTTTTTTGTAGAGCATATTTTTCAGATTTTCTGCATCAGCTCCCTTTTTCAATTCAATGACAATACGAATGCCTTCTTTTGAGGACTGATTTGCAATATCTACAATATCCGTTGTTTTCTTGCTTTCGCTTAAAGCTGCTACGTCATTTAAAAACTTTCCGATATTCGCCCCTATCATAGTATAAGGAATTTCTGTAATAACCAACAACGATTTCCCGTTTTTTCCTTTTTCTACTTCTACTTTTCCACGGATTTTAATTTTACCTGTTCCTGTTTCATAAATAGAAAGTAAATCGTCTTTATTGACAACAATGCCGCCTGTTGGAAAGTCCGGTCCTTTGATATATTCCATTAATTCCCGAACAGTAATCTCATTATTTTTCATATATGCAATTACTGCATCAATGACTTCTCCCAAATTATGGGGAGGAATACTGGTTGCCATACCTACGGCAATTCCGTCTGCCCCATTAACAAGAAGATTTGGGATTTTTACCGGTAAAACTTCCGGTTCTTTTTCTGTCTCATCAAAATTAGGCAGAAAATCCACCACCTGTTTATCCATGTCGCTCAAGTAAACTTCCTGTGTAATTTTCTGAAGACGGGCTTCTGTATATCGCATAGCAGCTGCCCCATCCCCCTCAATAGAACCAAAATTCCCGTGACCGTCTACCAAAGGAAGTCCTTTTTTAAATTCCTGCGCCATTACCACAAGCGCCTCATATATCGAGCTGTCTCCATGGGGATGGTATTTACCCATGGTATCTCCCACAATACGGGCACATTTTCGATAAGGTCTGTCATATCGAATACCCAATTCATACATATCATACAGCGTTCTTCTCTGTACCGGTTTTAATCCGTCACGTACATCAGGAAGCGCTCTGGCAATAATAACGCTCATAGCATAATCAATATACGATTTCTGCATAATTTCCGAATATTCGGTTCTGATAATATTTTCCTGTATATCTGCCATTTTTAACCTCCTATATATCTAACTGGGCATCTCTGGCATGCTCATAAATAAACGCTTTTCTTGGCGGAACTTCTGTACCCATAAGAATTTCCGTTACCTCTGACGCCATTCTCGCATCTTCAATTTCTACCAGACGCAGCATTCTTGTCTCAGGGTTTAACGTTGTTTCCCAAAGCTGCTGTGCATCCATTTCACCCAGACCTTTATATCTTTGCAGAGTAAACGAACCTTTATGAGTTCTTCTGTATTTTTCCAGTGCCTTATCATCATAAAGATATTCTTCTTTTCCTTTTGTCGGCATTGCTTTATACAATGGAGGCATGGCAATATATACATGACCTTCGTAAATCAGCTCCGGCATAAAACGATAAAACAAAGTAAGAAGCAAGGTAGAAATGTGTGCTCCGTCCACATCCGCATCTGCCATAATAATAATTTTATTATAGCGAAGTTTTGTAATATCAAAATCGTTCCCATAGCCTTCTGAAAAACCGCAGCCAAAAGCATTAATCATTGTTTTGATTTCTGCATTGGCAAGAACCTTATCAATGGTGGCTTTCTCCACATTTAAAATTTTTCCTCTGATTGGAAGAATTGCCTGAAAGCTTCTGTCTCTGGCACTCTTCGCACTTCCTCCCGCAGAGTCTCCTTCCACAATAAAAATCTCACATAAAGAAGGATCTCTTTTTTCACAATTTGACAGCTTTCCATTGGAGTCAAAGGAATATTTCTGCTTTGTTAATAAGTTTGTCTTTGCCTTTTCTTCTGTTTTGCGAATTTTAGCTGATTTCTCTGCACAGGCAAGAACACTTTTCAACACATCCAGATTTCTGTCAAAATATAATACGATTTCCTCGCCTGTAACTTTGCCGGTTGCTTTCGATGCGTCCTGATTATCCAGTTTTGTTTTCGTCTGTCCCTCAAATCTAGGCGCCGGATGCTTAATCGATACTACTGCTGTCATGCCGTTACGCACATCTGCTCCGGTAAAATTACTGTCTTTCTCTTTTAAAATGCCAAGCTCTCTGGCATAAGTATTCATAACAGATGTAAAGGTAGTTTTAAAGCCTGTAAGATGCGTTCCGCCTTCTGAATTATAAATATTATTACAAAATCCCAATACGTTCTCCCGAAACTCATTTACGTACTGGAACGCCACCTCTACCGTAATTCCGTCACTTTCTCCTTTAAAATAAACAGGTTCGTGGATACATTCGCTTTTTTTATTCAAATCCTTAATAAAGCCTACAATTCCATCCGGCTCATGAAAAACAATTTCCTCCGGCTCAGCACCTCTGTTATCCTGAAAAAGAATAGTCAGCTCCGGATTTAAGTATGCTGTTTCATGCAGACGGCTTTTCACCTCTGTGGAAGAAAATCTGGTTTTTTCAAAAATCTCATCGTCCGGCAAAAAATTGATACAGGTTCCGGTAGCTTTTGTACGTCCCAGCTTTGGCAAAAGTCCGTCCTCCAGAGGAATAGTCGGAACCCCTCTTTCGTAATGGTCATGGTGAATATATCCTCCTGTACTGACTTTAATATCCAAAAACGCTGATAAAGCATTTACAACAGAAGAACCTACGCCATGAAGTCCGCCGCTGGTTTTATATACAGAGTCATCAAACTTACCCCCTGCATGCAAGGTAGTGAAAACAAGACGCTCTGCCGACATCCCCTTTTCGTGCATTCCTACGGGTATTCCTCGTCCATCATCTTCAATGGTGGCAGAACCATCCTTTTCCAATGTAACTCGAATATTTTTACAATATCCTGCCAAATGTTCATCTACTGCATTATCCACAATTTCATATATGAGATGATTTAAACCTTTTCTTGAAACACTTCCTATATACATACCCGGACGCTTCCGAACTGCCTCCAGACCTTCCAGTACCGTAATACTACTGGCATCATACGTATTTTTCTTTGCCATTTCTACAAACCTCTCTTAACTAAACTCACTCACATCAACTTTACACATCATTTCCCAGCAGAATAAAATCTTCCAAATTTTGTATTCTGCATCCGTTTCATTAAATAAACACCGACAATTCCGCATAAAATCCCTAAAACAGTCCCTGCCAAAACATCTGTGGGAAAATGTACATAAAAGTACAATCTGGAAATCCCCATAAGTGCCGCCAGCACACAAGCTACTATTCCAAACTTTTTCTCTGTAAGCAGCAATGCTCCCGCAGAAGCAAAAGATGCCATCGTATGACCGGAAGGAAAAGAATAATCCTTTGGCACACGTACCAAAAGCTCAATATCTTCCCGTATCCAGCATGGCCTCGGTCTAGCTACCAAAGGTTTCAAAATTATATTCGCCAATATAAGGTCTAAAATCAATGCGAAAAGAACCGCCACTCCGCATTTTCGATATTTCTTCGTACATAGCAAAACAATTCCTAATACAATCCAAAACCATCCGGCTTCGCCTAACATAGTAATAAATGCCATGATTTTGGTAAGCACCGGATTTTGAATGTTTTGCAGCATGTCTAAAATTGCAAATTCCCACTCCATACACATTTCCTCTCTTGTTTTATTTTAACGCAAAATCTTCTATATCATATCCCATTTTAAAGATATTTTCAAATAATTTTTCTTTTTCTATATTTTATCGAACATAAGTTCTGTTGTCAATAGTATTTATTTTAATATTTTTTCAAAAAAACTATTGACATTTCCCACTTAACAGGGTATTATGTGTGAGTACGGTTCGTTGGTCAAGCGGTTAAGACGCCGCCCTCTCACGGCGGAAACACGGGTTCGATTCCCGTACGAACTGCTTTGCAAAAGAAATACCATGCGGTATTTCTTTTTTTGTTTTATACAACAATCTGTTTTGTAAAATAAATCCGATACAACTCTGCTATTCTTGCAAGAAAGGAGAACCTTATGGAAAAATACATTGATTTACATGTTCATTCTACTGTCTCTGACGGAACTTTTACCCCCTCTGAATTAGTACATTATGCCATAGAAAAAAACTTATCCGCTTTTGCTCTCACAGACCATGATACAACAGACGGTTTAGAAGAAGCTTTTAAAGCTGCTTGCGGAAGTAATTTAGAAATAATTCCCGGCATTGAGCTGTCTACTACATGGAATTCTACGGATGTTCATATTGTAGGTCTGGATATTGACTGGAAAAATACATATTTCAGAAAAACTCTTTCTGAATTTCAAGCTTCAAGAGAGCTGCGTAACGAAAAAATGATAGCACGTCTTCAAAAAGAAGGAATTCCTATAACGGCCAAGCTTATGGAAGAGGATTTTCCAAACAGTGTTTGGACACGTGCCCATTTCGCTCGTTTTCTTTTTGAGCACAACTATGTAGGTTCTATGAAGGAAGCTTTTGACCGTTATCTGGGAAATCATGCCAAATGTTACGTTCCAAGAGAAAAGGTCACCCCTTTTCAGGCAATTCATCTCATTCATGAAGGCGGAGGAAAGGCAATTTTTGCACATCCTATCCTTACCAGATTGTCAAAAGACCGATTGGAAAGTCTGGTAAATGAATTATCCCAAAATGGCTTAGACGGCATAGAAACTCTATATGTTTCTTATACTCCGGCGGATGAATTATTTACAAAACAGCTAGCAAAACGTTATGGACTAAAGCAATCCGGAGGCAGTGATTTTCATGGAAGCAATAAACCTTATATTGATTTGGGATGCGGAAAAGGCAATTTAAAAATTCCTTATGAAATTCTCGAACAGTTGAGAGCATAATCTTTACGTTAAGAAAGATTGCGCAATAGCGCAATCTCCGCGCGCGAGCGGTTCACAAAATGATAATTTCACTTCCGCGAGCTGCGCATCCTTGCGGAGCATTTATTATTTCATAGGATGCAATTTCCTATGAAATAATAAATGCAGTGGCATCAAGTGTAATATACTTTCTTTGATACCACTGCTTCTGTTTTTATGAGCTTTGCTTTAAGGCACCCAAAGCCCATTTTCATCTACATAATATTGTCCGTCTTGAACCCATTCAGATACAGCCATTCTTCCATCAGATTTCAAATAATAATTTCCAACCCAGGTATCTGATGCCATAGCTCCATCGCTATACAAATAGTACCACACATCTCCTACTTTCTGCCAGCCTGTCATCATCCAGCCCGAAGCATCAAAGTAATACCATTTCCCGTTAATCCATTCCCAGTTTGACGTTGTATAGCTTCCGTCATTATGGCGATACCACCATTTTTCTCCTGAGGATATCCACTTTTCTTTCAATATCTCTGGTCGCCATGCACCGGTTGCATCTACATAATCCTCTCCAATCCAAGTGTCGGATGCCATAACACCATCATTATACAGATAATACCAGTTATCTCCTACTTTCTGCCAGCCTGTCACCATCCAGCCCGAAGCATCAAAGTAATACCATTTCCCGTTAATCCATTCCCAGTTTGACGTTGTATAGCTTCCATCACTATGACGATACCACCATTTTTCTCCTGAGGATATCCACTTTTCTTTCAATATCTCCGGTCGCCACGCACCGGTTGCATCTACATAATCCTCTCCGATCCAACTGTCTGTTGCCATAGTTCCGTTTTCCTTAAAATAGTACCAGTTATCATCTATTTGTTTCCAACCGATTGCCACATTACCCTGTTCATCTAAATAATAGAAAACACCATCCAGATTTAACCAACTACTTTTCTGAAAGTCTCCTGTTACAAGCCAATATTTCCACTTTCCGTCTACTTTTACCCATTGGTTCTCTTTTTCCACTGCTCCTTTTTCATCAAAGCAATACGGTTTTCCATCAATTTCGTGTACACTTTCATCAGTAAAGGTTCTTCCGTTTTCATCAAAATAATACCAGTTGTCATCCATCTCCATCCATTCAGGCGACAGCTTCACGTACCGGGTTTCCACACCTGACGCATGAAATTCTGCCACTACTGCCGCCGAATTTGTGGCCGTAGCATACACCTTTGCATTCGGAAGACAGTCCCTTTCTCTTTCGTTAAAAGAGGCTTCATATCCTGTTATTACCACAGCTTTCGGATTTAAAGATGTCAAAAAATACGTGGTATTATTCCAGTCATTCGAATGATGCGCCATCTTCATCAAATCAATGCTAATTCTTTTTCCGGTATTTACCTGTGTTTCATCAATTTTTTCGAAAACTCCTGTATCTTTCACTACACGATTTTCAGGATGGTCTAAAACGGTGGCGCTTACCGCCTTGTAATTTTCCTCTGGGTATTCTTCTTTCAATTCAGGCATTAATCCGTTTTCCGGTTGATATTGAGGCAAATCTCCCAACTCATCAATCAACTGGTTTGCAATTTTTCCCGTATCTCCTTCTGTTGGATCTACATCTGCTGTCAGAAGCGCAGTTCTTCCATATGCCGTAATCTTTGTGACAATGCAATTCTCATTTTCATCCACAACAGGAAGTATCTGTCCGTTTTTATCCCTTCTTCGCTGAAGGTTCAGCAAATCAATCGACATATCCCCTAAAATAAAAGAACGGTATTCTGCATTTTCTTCCAAATCCAAATCTGTAATAATTTCTGTACCGTTTCTGTTTGCTGCATCTATAATATCGTCATAAATATACTGATTATCCCATAAATGATACTCATTTTCTTTTAAAATATAAGCGTCATCATATTGATTGATATATAATCTGTCAGTAGGAAAAGCGTCTAAAATCTCATCTCCTCCTCCAATATGGTCACTATGCGAATGTGTCGCTATACAAAAGTCCAGCTTTTCCACTCCCT
This sequence comes from uncultured Blautia sp., assembly GCA_900539145.1. Lineage (GTDB taxonomy): Bacteria > Bacillota > Clostridia > Lachnospirales > Lachnospiraceae > Blautia. Next base: position 379 of record UQAX01000021.1, on the reverse strand, counting down.
GACTTTTTAGATAATGAATAACCTGCTGTTCATATCCAACCCCCTTGGTTATTCCGCTTCTAAGAGGATATCTGCTATCTGTTCCGTCCGGATATTCCCAGTCCTCGCCAAAGTCCACCAAGCCATAATGCCCATTGCTTTCCAATAAAATAGCATCTGTGTCACCATATAAAGATATAAAATGAATTTTTGTTTCCTGAGGCGATGCCTCTATGGTGGAAGGCAGCATCCATAGAGCTGCTGTTATAATTCCGAGCGCAACTATTTTTTTGTTTTTCTTCGCTTTACAATTTATATAAATCACCTCCGTTTATATTATTTCACTAGGCGTTTGCGAAACGCCAAAGCCCACATAAAATCGGGCTTTTTTCTTTGCTAA
>UQAX01000020.1 GCA_900539145.1 uncultured Blautia sp. | reverse complement strand
GAAAATCGCTATGCCACAGCCTTGGCAGGCCATCGCGCAGCGATTTTGTTCAATTTGAATTTATGGAGGAGGAAGTATATGAGTAACAAAGGAATTATAATTTTGGTAATTATATGGATGCTTTTTTCTTTAGTTTGGTTTTTGGCAGGAAATACTGTAAAGGGAATTATATGGCTATGTGTCGGAGTTATTGCCGTAATCATTGCATTAATAAGGAATAGTAAATAAATTTCAGCTAGCAGGGGAATGGAAGTGCTTTATGAATATTATAGTATTTAAGACTATTAGTTGATTTTAATCTATAGCATATTACTGACAATAAAATGACAATACAATTAGATGAAAACATAGCGAATCCATACAAAACAGTTCAAAAATGAACTGTTTTGGAACTGGAACAACGGGAATACACTACAAAGCAAATAGAACTTTGCGAGTTTGAATAACATTAAAGAGCCAAGAAACCCATTTTTATGGGAGTTCTTGGCTCTTTCTATGTCTGTTAACAATGAAATAATTAGTATCTTTCTGTCAGATTTTCTTTTATCCATTCGTTATACTTTATGAAAGATAAAAACAGGGGGTGAGAAATCTTGGAAAAGCATGAGTTTAAAATTCTGCTGGAGACTATGTATGAATTGTATGAGCAGGGAATGTATCGGGTTGCCTATGGAGTTCTTCATAACAGGGAACAGGCAGAGGGTGCAGTACAGGACAGTTTTGAGAAACTTTTGAAGTATTTACCGAAAATTGATACTCCTGATAGTCCCAAAACACAACAACTTGTTTTGAAAACAGTTCGAAATACAGCAATCGATCAGTACCGCAGAAACAATAAACAGAATGAATGGCTGTCTCAGCAGGAACAAGGAGAAGAAACAAATTCATTTGTAAAATCTGTGGAGGACAGAGAATTTATTCAGCAATTATTGAATGCAGTTCCAACAGAATATAGGGAGATTATTAAATTACGCTGTTATTATGGATTTTCGGCAAAAGAGACAGGTGATATTTTAGGGCTTAGTGAAGGAAATGTAAATAAAAGATTGGAGAGAGCACGAAAATTGATTGCTGACCGATTGGAATGGGAGGAGGAATTTGACAATGAAACAGGAAAAATTAGATCAGATAATGAAAAAACTGGGACAAGAAATAGAAGACGAGCAATTTGGACAAGAAGAACAAACGCATGATTTCTCCGAAGATTATCAGAACAGAAAACAAAGCTTATTGTCTTTAATAGAAACAAAAAAAGAGAACAAAGTTATATTTCATAATGGTGGAATGAAAAAATTTCTTCAAGCGGCAGCGGCAGTGATACTTGTAGTAGGAATTTCTTTTACAGCTTATGCAATGACAAAAAACAGAAAGGCAATTCGGGTAGAAATTAAGGAAGGGATACAAACAATTTTGATAAAGGTGGAAAGGAAGAAGGAATGTACAGATGTAATTGCTGTTCCTGGATATTTACCGGAAGGTTATGAAATCTGGGATGAGGAAAAAGAAAAATATTCTCTTGGGAAATATTCCTTTGGAGGCGTTTGGGGGGCAAATGGCATTACAATTCAAGTAAACGATTGGATGGAAAAAGAGAAAATTCCCTATGAAAATTGTGAGATATGGAAGGATGGAAGGGTAAAAAATCTGTTGATTGACGGAGGGGAAGAAGCGGAGTATCGTTGGAATTTAATGCAATTTTATGAAGAAGAAGGGTACGTTGTAGAGATGTTTGCAGCTTCTTTTATTCCAAAAGAAGAAGTATTAGAGATAGGAAAACAAATCAAAATTTATGAAAAAGATGAGTTTTCAGAAAGTGAAAAAGAGAAAATTACAAAGGAAAAAATTACTCTGGGAGAAAAAATAGAGTATCCGGATTATGCAAAAGGATGCAGTCTTCAGGTGACGGATATTACATTTTCCGAGGTGGAAGATGAGGTACATAAGATAGATGACCCGGTAAAGAAGCTGGAGGTTGCAGTGAAATTACAAAACACCACAGATAAGTTGTGGGAAGAACTGCCGGTATATCCGGTGTTTTATAGCCCGCTTATGGAAAATGAACCGCCATACGACCTTAAAGGAGGAGTTCCTGACAGTAAGTATAATGGAAAGTATTATGTAAGATTAGAACCATATGCAGAAAAAGAAGTATATTTCACATTTATTGTTTCGGAAGAAGGGCTGGAAGAAGGGTATCTTGAATTTTTTGGAAAAGATGATTTAAAGCTTTTTAAATAGCATATTTATTCGAAAGTCAGACAAGTGATAACCGCCCGCAAATCTCTATTTATGAGACTTGCGGGCTTAAATTTATTTCATATCTTTACAGAGTTCCTTCCCATAAGTATCCAACAAATAAATTGTCTTTTCCATATCTTCTTTTTCTGCTTCTGGATGAAGGGCGCATATACGAAGAACTGTCTTTTCATGAAGAACCGTAGTAAATACAGCAGCGTATCCGCTCTCCAAAATTTTTTCAGAAATTTTTTCGTTTAAGAGGTCGGTCTGCTCTTTGGATAAACCTTCTGGGGTATAGCGGAAATTTACCATAGCAAGCTGTGCAGGAGAGACGATTTCCCAATCGGGAAGCTCTTTTAGTGTGTCTTCTGCCCAGTGTGCAAGCTGAAAGCCGTGTTCAATAGCGCTGCCGATTAAGTCGCTTCCTAAAATTTGAAGAGTGAGCCAAAGCTTTAAGCCTCTGGCAGGTCTGGTAAGCTCCATACCGATATCCCATGTGTTAATGTGTTCTCTGTCTCCCTGCACATCTTTTAGATATTCCGGATTTACGTGAAAGCTGTGGAATAAGTGCTGAATATCCTTTACCAGAACCATAGCGCAACCGTAGGTTTGAAACAGCCATTTATGGGCATCCCAGCTTAAGCTGTCAGCCAGTTGTATTCCGTCTAAAAGGTGGCGGTATTTCGGACTTAACAGGACAGAAGCACCGTAAGCGCCGTCAACATGGAACCAGAGATTATGTTTTTCACAGATAGCTGCAATTTCTTTTAATGGGTCAATACTGCCTGTATTGGTAGTTCCGGCAGTTCCGATAACTACAAATGGAATAAGTCCGGCTTCTTTGTCAGCCAAAATTGTTTGCTCCAGAATTTCTGTATTGATTTTGAAGTCCGGCGTAGTAGGAATTTTACGAATTCTTTTGTTGGGAATGCCGATAATGCGAAGACCTTTTGCAACGGAGCTGTGTGTCTGGTCGGAAATATAAGCTACACCCAGATGAAGGGTTTCATCTGTAAGCTTGTTGTCTCGAGCAGCAGTAAGTGCTGTGATATTTGCCATAGAGCCTCCGCTTACGAAGACACCTCCTGAATTTTTTCCAAATCCGGTTTGAGTGCAGAGCCATTTTAACACTTCCTGTTCAATACAGTTTACCATGGGAGCCAATTTGCTCCCACCTGCATGAATATTGTAGGCAGATGTCATAATATCACCGAGCCAAGAAATGGAAGAAGCGGGACCAGGTACAAAGCCAAAGAAACGTGGATGATTGGAGTCACCACGGTATTGATATACTTCGTTCATCATTTCCTGAACTACTTCATTAGCAGGACGTCCGTCTTTGGGAATTCCCAATTGTTTTATTTTTTCAGCTTGTCCGCTTGGCGCATTCCAGATGACTTGTTGTGTATGGATGTTGTGCTTTTCCAGACAAAAATCATGTACGAAATTTTTGATTTCTTTTTCTAATTGAGCGCTGTTTAAAATATTTTCACTGTTTATCATAATGTTATTAACTCCTAAAATTCATTGTTATCTTGACGTCTTTAATATAGTAGTTTACACTAAAACTATCTATTTGTTAAATTGATAAATTTTATAATATATATGAAAAAAAATAATAAGAGGAAGATATGGAGATTAGAAATATTGTTACTTTTTTAAAGGTAGCAGGGACGCAGAATTTTTCAAAAGCAGCAGAACAGTTAGGATATTCCCAATCAGCAGTCACTGTACAGATACAACAGTTAGAAAAAGAATTAGATACACAGCTTTTTGAAAGAATAGGGAAAAGAGTTTATTTAACAGAGAAAGGGCAGGAATTTGTTTTTTATGCAAACGAAATTATGAGGGTGACGAATCGGGCGCTGGATTTTTCGAAGAAAAACAGTGTGCCAAGAGGAGAATTGAAAATAGGGGGTGTGGAGTCAATTTGTACAGCGTTGCTTCCTGATTTGATATTGAAGCTTCATAAGATTTGCCCTGAGATTGAAATTGTAATTAAATCCGGCAAAACAGCAGATTTGCTTGAAATGGCAAAAGAAAATGATTTGGATTTGATTTTTACTTTGGATCAGAAAATCTGTAATCCTGAGTGGACTTGTGCAATGCAAAGAACAGAAGAAATTATTTTTGTTACACTGGGAAAGGAAATGACGGAAAAGAGAGAAGTACAGATACAGGAATTGATACAAGAACCATTTCTCCTTACAGAGAGGGGCGCTGCCTATCATTATGAACTGGAAAGACTTTTATCAGAACGTGATTTACGGATTTCTCCTGTATTGGAGATTGGGAATACAGAAACCATTATTAATTTGCTGAAAAGAGGAATGGGTGTTTCTTTTTTACCGGAATTTACGGTGAGAAAAGAGTTAAAAAGAGGAAAACTTATGCAGATTGATACAGATTTACCCGGTGTAAAAATGTACAGTCAATTATTATATTATAAAAATAAATGGGTTACACCTCAAATGCAGGCATTTATAGATATGGTAAAAGGAGAGCGGACGCATTAAACGTTGAGCGCTCTCCTTTTCGGTTTATGTGCGGGCAAGTCCGTCTACACTTAATACTACACCTGTGATGTAGGAAGCTTCGTCAGAAGCCAGGAAAACAAAGGCATTGGCAATATCTTCAGGCTGGCCTAAACGTCTTAATGGAATTTGTGCAATCATCGGTTCGATAACTTCTTTTGGAACGGCTTTCATCATATCTGTTTCTGTAATTCCGGGAGCTACTGCATTTACACGAATGCCTTTTGGACCAAGCTCCCGCGCAAGAGATACGGTAAGACCATTTACTGCAAATTTGGAAGTAGGATAGGCAATGCCGCTTGGTTGTCCATAAATACTTACCATGGAAGAAGTACTTAGAATAACACCTTTCTTGCGTGCCACCATGCATTCAGAAGCTGCTTTTGTGGCATTAAATACACCTTTTACATTCAAGTCCATAACCTTATCAAACATTTCTTCTGTGTAATCTGTAAAAAGTGTGCTTTCTGAAACCCCGGCGTTGTTGACAAGAATATCCACACATCCATATTTTGAAGTGACGTTTTTAAATTCTTCTCTTACATCTTTTAAATTGCTTAAATCAGGACTAATTCCCACTACTGTAGAGTCAGGATATTTTTCCTTTAATTGTGCGACTGCTTTTTGGGCAGACTCCATAGAGCTGGCAGTTAAAATTACCTTTGCACCTTCTCTTAAAAATGCGTCAGCAGTGGCATATCCAATGCCTCGGCTTCCACCTGTTATAATTGCTACTTTATCTTTTAATCTCATAATTATTCACCTCTTATACTTGATAAATTTAGTATATATATTCACGGGGAAATTATCTGTGACAAAATCACAAAAGGGAAAAAACAAGTACTTGCGCAGGATATTCGAGAATGGTATGATAGGAAGAAATAAACAGGAGGTAGAAAATGGGCTGTTTAGGAAACTTATTGTGGTTTATTTTCGGAGGCTGTATTTCCGGTCTTAGCTGGTGTCTGGCAGGATGTCTGTGGTGTATTACGATTATCGGAATTCCTGTGGGACTGCAATGCTTTAAGTTTGCGTCTTTAAGTTTTTTTCCGTTTGGAAAAGAGGTTTCTTACGGTGGAGGAGCAGGCTCTTTGATTTTAAATATTATCTGGCTGGTGGTATCAGGACTGCCGCTTGCGCTGGAGCATTTGGTTTTTGGGGTGGTTTTATGTATTACTGTGATAGGCATTCCTTTTGGTTTGCAGCAGTTTAAGCTTGCAAAGCTGGCGCTTATGCCCTTTGGAGCAGAAATTGTATAAGAAAAGAAAGGACTATGAGAAATGAGTGAACAAATGCAGAAAACAATGGACAAATTTTTAGAGGAATTAAAAGAAAAATCAAAAGATTATCCGGAATTAATGGACTTATTTGTAACTTGTTATACAAATACATTGGATACCACAGTAAAGAGAATGGAAAACAACACCACACATGTAATTACAGGTGATATTCCGGCTATGTGGCTGAGAGACTCCGCTGCACAGCTTCGTCCATATATCTTCCTTGCAAAGGAAGATGAGGAAATTTGTGAGTTAATTGCAGGACTTGTGAGAAGACAGTTTATGTATATCAATATTGATGAGTATGCAAATGCTTTCAACCATTCTGCAAGCGGTGACTGCTGGGAAAAGGATGATCCAAATCAGAGCCCATGGGTATGGGAAAGAAAATTTGAGATTGACTCTTTATGCTACCCAATTCAGTTGGCTTACTTATTATGGAAAAACGCAGATTGTGTAACACAGTTTAACGAAGATTTCCAGAAAGGTGTAGAAAAAATTCTGGAAGTATTCCGTACAGAGCAGTACCATGAAGACAAATCTTCTTATCGTTTTAACAGAAACAACGGATATTACCGTGATACACTTTCCAGAGACGGAAAAGGCGCTCTGGTAAAATCAGGAACAGGCCTTATTTGGTCAGGTTTCCGTCCAAGCGATGATGCTTGTACTTATGGATATTTAATTCCTTCTAATATGTTCGCAGTAGTTGTTTTGGGATATCTGGAAGAAATTGAAACAGAGATTTATCATAACGAGGAGCTTGCCAAGGCAGCAAAAGAATTAAAAGACGAAGTTTATCAGGCGATTGAGGCAATCGGTAAGACTTTTACAGAAGAATTCGGTATGGTATATGCCTATGAAACAGATGGTTTTGGTATGTACAACTTAATGGACGATGCCAATGTACCAAGTCTTCTTTCCATGGATTATTTGGGATATCCTTCTGATAGGGAAATTGCAGGAAATACAAGAAGACTGCTCCTTAGCGAAGCTAATCCATTCTATTTCAAGGGAGAAAAGGCAGCAGGAATTGGAAGCCCTCATACACCTTCCAACTATGTTTGGCATATTGCTATGGCAATTCAGGGACTTACAGAAACTGAACAGGAAAAGAAAATGGAAATTTTAAAAACAATGGCTGCTACAACCGGCGGCAAAGGTGTTATGCACGAAGGATTTTGTTGTGAAGACGATACTCGCTTTACAAGAGAATGGTTTTCATGGGCAAATGCCATGTATGCAGAATTGTTCTTAGACTGCATGGGATATCGTTTAGAAAAATAAAGAAAAATTTTTAGAATAGAGATTTTTATGCTGTTTTAATACCATTTTAATACCTCGCTTCTGTATTATAACACGAATTTAAAATTACCTATGCTACACTAGGTTCTGCTATAAAGGAAGAAAGAGAGATGAAGAATATGGATTTATTGATGATTTTAATTTTGGCAATATGTTTTGGCAGTATGAAGCTTTTGGCTGACTGGTGTGAAAAACAGGTAGGAATTACCGTTTCTAAGGAGGAGCGCAAATGATTTTATTAGGTATGATTATTTTATTGCTTGCCGGATATTTGTTTTATGCTTTGATTTATCCGGAGAAACTGTAAGACATAAAGGAAGCTTGGAGGAGAAAAGGAATGTTACAGATTGTACTTACACTTGCAATATTCATGATACTGGTAATTCCAATGGGAACTTATATGTATCATATTGCTACAAAACAAAAGACCTTCGCCGATAAGATTTTTAATCCGCTAGACAATACCATTTACAAAATTTGTCATATCGGCAGAGAGGGAATGAACTGGAAACAGTATGCGCTGCATTTATTAACAACAAATGCGGTTATGGTATTTATCGGATATCTGGTATTAAGACTGCAAGGAATTTTATTTGCAAACCCTAATGGGATTGAAGCAATGGAGCCAACGCTTTCCTTTAATACCATTATCAGTTTTATGACAAATACAAACCTGCAGCATTATTCCGGTGAGTCAGGACTTTCCTATTTAAGCCAGATGCTGGTTATTATCTTTATGATGTTTGTATCAGCAGCAAGCGGATATGCAGCATGTATGGCGTTTTGCAGAGGACTGGCAGGAAAACAAAAAGATGTGGGTAACTTCTATGAAGACATGGTAAGAATTACCACACGTATTTTAATCCCTGTATCTTTTATCGCAGGCTTGTTACTTATATGGCAGGGCGTTCCGCAGACACTGGAAGCAAATCAGACAGTACAGACCATTGAAGGACAGTTTCAGGATTTGGCAATGGGACCGGTAGCTTCCTTGGAAAGTATTAAGCATCTGGGAACAAACGGCGGTGGATTTTTCGGTGCAAACTCTACAACACCATTTGAAAACCCAACGATTATTTCCAACCTGATTGAGTTGTTCTCCATGATGGTTCTGCCGGGAGCATGCGTGATTACTTTTGGAAAAATGACAATGAAACGGAAAAAACAGGAGAATAAAAAAGTTCTCTTTGGAAATCAAGGAAGAACGATTTTTGCTGCAATGTCTATTCTGTTTATCGTAGGTCTTATCGTTTGTTTTACATCTGAAATGGCAGGAAATCCTGCACTGGAACAGGCAGGATTAAATCAGGATATGGGAAGTATGGAAGGAAAAGAAGTCCGTTTTGGAATTGCACAATCGGCTCTTTTCACTACCACAACAACTTCCTTTACCACAGGTACTGTCAATAATATGCACGATACATTAACCCCTCTTGGTGGTATGGTGCCTATGCTGCACATGATGTTAAACTGCGTGTTTGGCGGTAAAGGCGTTGGTTTGATGAATATGATTATGTACGTTATACTTGCCGTATTCCTGTGCGGCTTGATGATAGGACGTACGCCTGAATATCTGGGCAAAAAGATCGAAGGAAAAGAAATGAAGCTGGTAGCGCTGGTATTGATTGTTCATCCTCTTTTAATCTTAGGATTTTCTGCTCTGGCAGTTATGACAGGGGCAGGGCAGGCAGGTATTACCAATGAAGGATTTCATGGATTATCACAGGTTCTTTATGAATACACTTCTTCTGCTGCAAATAATGGTTCCGGATTTGAAGGACTTGCAGATAACAGCTACTTCTGGAATATTACAACAGGACTTGCAATGTTCTTTGGACGTTACATAGCAATCGTTGCACAGCTTGCCATTGCAGGAAGTATGCTTGCAAAACGCAAAGTTAATGAAACAGTTGGTACATTAAGAACGGACAATGTGATTTTTATAGCGATTTTAGTAGCAGTAGTTTATATCTTTGCCGCATTGACATTCTTCCCTGCATTGGCGCTTGGCCCTATTGCAGAGCATTTGACTTTATGGATGCCGTAAAACAGAAAGGATTGTAATTAAAATGGGAAAACAAGATAAGAAGACAAAATTTATTACAAAGGATATATTGAAAAGCTCTGTTATAGGAGCTTTCAAGAAACTGAATCCCAGATATATGATAAAAAATCCCGTTATGTTTGTAGTAGAAGTTGGATTTTTCATTACGCTTGTAATGACCTTCTTCCCAACCATTTTCGGAGATGACAGTGGTCTGAGAGTTTACAATGGTATTGTATCAGTAATTCTTTTTGTGACAATTTTATTTGCAAACTTTGCAGAGTCTGTGGCAGAAGGAAGAGGAAAAGCTCAGGCAGACTCCTTAAAGAAAACAAAAAAAGATACTGTTGCAAATTTGGTACTGAAAGATGGAACAGAAAAGGTTGTAAATGCTTCTGAACTGAAAAAGGGAGACATCGTTATGGTAAGAATGAACGAAGTTATTCCTAATGACGGTGAAGTAATCGAAGGTGTTGCATCCGTAGATGAGTCTGCCATTACAGGAGAAAGTGCTCCTGTTACAAGAGAGGCAGGCGGCGACTTCTCCTCTGTTACAGGTGGTACAACAGTAGTGAGCGACTGGTTGAAAATCAGAATTACTTCAGAACCGGGAAAATCATTTCTGGATAAAATGATTTCTTTGGTAGAGGGTGCTTCCAGACAGAAAACACCAAATGAAATAGCGCTGAATACTTTGTTGGTAAGTTTGACAATCATTTTCCTTATTGTAGTTGTTACATTATATTGCTTTTCTGATTATGCAGGGGCAAAAATTCCAATGGCAACCATGATTGCTTTGCTGGTGTGTCTCATTCCAACGACAATCGGTGGTTTGTTATCTGCAATCGGTATTGCCGGTATGGACAGAGTAACAAGATTTAACGTAATTGCAATGTCAGGAAAAGCAGTAGAAGCATGCGGCGATGTAGATACTATGATTTTAGACAAAACAGGTACAATCACTTTCGGTAATCGTCTGGCAGCAGATTTTCGTCCTGTAAAAGGTAAAAAGAAAGAGGATTTAATTGATTACAGTGTTATGACTTCTCTGTGTGATGCCACACCGGAAGGAAAATCTGTTGTGGAGCTGGCAAGAACTTTGGGTACAAATATTAAAGAAGATGCCAAAGACCAGATGGAATTTGTAGAATTTACTGCACAGACAAAAATGAGCGGAGTAAATCTAAAAGACGGTACACAGATAAGAAAAGGCGCCAGTGAGGCCATTAAAGCTTATGTGCAGGAAAACAACGGTGTTATTCCGGAAGATTTAGACAGTATTGTAACAGAAATATCAAGCTTAGGAGGAACACCCTTGGTTGTATGCGCCGGATATGTGATTTATGGTGTTATTTATCTGAAGGATACGGTAAAACCGGGATTGGTAGAACGATTTGAACGTCTGCGTGAAATCGGGATTAAAACAATTATGTGTACCGGTGATAACCCGCTTACAGCAGCAACGATTGCTAAGGAAGCAGGTGTAGACGGATTTATTGCAGAATGTAAACCGGAAGATAAAATCGAAGCCATTAAAAAAGAGCAGGCAGAGGGAAAAATCGTAGCAATGACAGGTGATGGTACAAATGACGCACCGGCACTTGCTCAGGCAGATGTTGGACTGGCAATGAACAGTGGTACAACAGCAGCCAAAGAAGCTGCAAATATGGTAGATTTGGACTCTGACCCTACAAAGGTTCTGGAGGTTGTAGAAATCGGAAAACAGCTTTTGATTACACGAGGCTCTTTAACAACCTTCAGTATTGCAAACGATGTAGCCAAATATTTTGCAATTATTCCTGCTATGTTTACTCTGGTTATTCCGCAGATGAACATTTTAAATATTATGAGCTTGTCTACACCATTTAGTGCTATTTTATCAGCATTGATTTTTAATGCAATTATTATTCCATGCTTAATTCCCATTGCTATGCGTGGTGTAAAATATAAACCAATGCGTTCTGAAAAAATGCTGTTAAAAAATATGAGCATTTATGGACTTGGTGGTGTCATTGTTCCATTTATCGGAATTAAATTAATTGATATTCTGGTAACGCCTTTACTGGCTTTGCTTGGATTATAATTTTGAGGTGAAGATATGAAGAATTTCGGAAAATATTTAAAAAAAGCATTAGCAGTTACTCTCGTGCTGCTGGTTTTGTGCGGAGTTGTCTATCCCCTTCTTTTAACTGCTGCGGGACAGGTGATTTTCCCTAAACAGGCGAATGGAAGTATTGTAAAAGTAAATGATAAAGCAGCAGGTTCAGAGGTTGTAGGTCAGGAATTTGAAGGGAATCAATATTTTCATGGAAGAATTTCCTCTGTAAATTATAATACCTATACAAAAGAAGAAAAAGAAAGTGGAGAATATGCAGGAGTTTCATCAGGAAGCTTTAACTATGCCCCAAGCAGCAAAGACCTTGAGAAACGTGTAGAGGAAGATGTAAAAGCTTTCAAAGAACGTTATAAAGAAGTGACAGGCGAAGAATTTAAAGGAGAGATACCGGCAGATATGTTAACGGCTTCAGGTTCTGGCTTGGATCCACATATTAGTCCGGAGGCTGCTAAAGTACAGCTTCCCATTGTAGCGGCAGCAAGTGGACTCTCTGAAGAAGAAGTTCAGAATATCGTAGATAATAATACAGAAAAAAAAGTATTCGGCATCTTCGGTGAAGAAAAAGTAAATGTATTAGAATGTAATATTGATATTGCAGAAGCAATGAATGAGATTTAAAAAAGTGAAATATGAAAAGGGTTGCTGTGTAACAGCAACCCTATATATAATTATAGGAGAATAAAGAATGAGCGGCGATAGAAGCACTCCGGAGGAAATTTTAAAACGTATTCAGGCAGAAGAAAAACAAAAAGAAAATAAGAAAAGAGGAAAATTATATATTTTTCTAGGCTATGCAGCAGGAGTAGGGAAAACCTGTGCCATGTTAGATGCGGCTCATGAATTGCAAAGTAAAGGTATTGATGTCGTTGCAGGCTATATAGAGCCGCATGCACGTTGGGAAACCCAAAAAAGAGAAGAAGGCTTGGAAATAATTCCTCCCTTTATGGTTCCTTATAAAGGGATTGAGCTTAGGGAATTTAATCTGGATGCAGCATTAAAAAGAAAACCACAGATACTCCTTGTAGATGAGCTGGCGCATACGAATGCCAATGGTCTGCGACATAAAAAACGTTATGAGGATATTGAGGAGTTATTAGATGCAGGAATTGATGTTTATACAACAGTGAATATTCAGCACTTGGAAAGCCTAAATGACATTGTGGAAAATATTACAAAAATTCATGTAAAAGAAAGAATACCGGATAGGGTTTTCGATGAGGCAGAGCAGGTAAAACTTATTGATATTGAACCGGATTTGTTAATTACACGTTTAAAAGAAGGAAAAATTTATAAAACAGTTCAGGCAGAACGGGCGCTGCAAAACTTTTTTGCAAAAGAAAAGCTGATTGCGTTAAGAGAAATTGCCCTTCGCAAAATGGCAGATAAGGTCAATCAGATAGCGCAACAGGAGCGGCTTTTGAGCGAGAAGCAGGAGGAAGGGGAAGGGTATCAGGGAGAACATATACTTACCTGTATTTCCACAGCTCCATCCTGTGAAAGAGTCATACGAAGCGCTTCCAGAATGGCTTATGCCTTTCACGCAAAGTTTACGGCTTTGTATGTGGAGACTACAAGGCTTCAAAATGCAGATGCGTCTGTGAAGAAAATCAGAGATGACAACCTGCATCTGGCAGAAATGCTGGGTGCGAAGATTGTAACCGTATTTGGGGATGATGTGGCTTTTCAGATTGCGGAATATGCCAGAGTCAGCGGTGTGACAAAGCTGGTACTGGGAAGAACCAATCACAAAATTTTATTTGGACAGAAGAAGGGAAATATTACAGATGAAATCAGTGAGTACAGCCCCAATCTGGATATTTTTATTATTCCCGATATGGGACATACAGGTAAGAAAAAGTATTTTTTATTTTCTCCAACAAATTCCGAAAAAAGGAAAAAGACAGAAAAATTGGGAGCAGATATTCTAAAAGAAGCTTTTATGCTTGGGCTTGCCACTGCCATTGGGCTTTTGTTTCAAAAACTGGGATTTTTAAATGTAGATATTATTATGGTGTACTTATTGGGAATTTTATTGTTGTCGTTGTATACGGCAAGACGGTATATTGCAGTATCTTCGGCAGTTTTCAGTGTCCTTTTGTTTGACTGGTTTTTTGTAGAGCCTTTTTATAGTTTTAATTTTTACAGTGGAAAATACAGTGCGACTTTTGGCATTATGCTTTTATTTTCTATTATTATTTCTGCGATTATTTCCACAGAAAAGCATCAGGCAAAGGAAAGCGCAAAAATGATGTACCGCACAGAGCTTTTGTTGGATAACAGTCGGAGAATGAGGCGTGTAGAGTCAGTGAAGGAGCTTTTGACAGAATTGAGCGATAAAGTATTAAAGCTGATGAATTTATCTGTTGTTTTTTACGTGCAAAAGGAAGAGAAGCTTACAGGACCATGGCTGTTTCCAAAACCGGGAATTTCTAAGGCAGAATTGGGAAAAACAGTTGACACCAAAGAAAAAGCAGTTGTAGACTGGGTAATGACAAATAGAAAACGTGCCGGCTGCTGTACGCATACTCTTCCTGAGGCAAACGCTATGTATCTTCCTATTAAAACCAGTGACGAAATCTATGGAGTGATGGGAATTGTACTGGAAGAAAAAAGAGAAATTCCGCCTTTTGAGTATGGACTTTTAACGGCAATGTTAAATGAAGCAGCTTTGGTTTTCGCAAGATTGATTTACGGAAGGAAGGAAAAACCATGAAAAAGAGGGATATATTATGGTGCATCGTCAGTCTTGCTCTGTCTACGGCAGTGGCATTTGTGTTTTCGGCGCTTGGCTTTAGCGATGCCAATCTGATTATGATTTATATACTGGGTGTGCTGATGGTAGCCCTTTTAACAGGGGGATATGTGTGGGGAATAATCTCCAGTATTTTAGGTGTATTGATCTTCAATTTCTTTTTTGCAGAGCCTATTTTTACTTTTTCAGTATATAATCCGGATTATTTAATTACCTTTGTGGTTATGTTTGCAACCTCGATTACCTGCTCTGTCTTAACGAAACGAGTGAAGAATTATGCGGCGGAAAATGCGAGAAAATCTTATCGTTCGGAGCTTCTGCTTCAGGCAAGCCGCAGTTTACAGGAGGCGTCCACTTCCCAGGAAATCTTACAAAAAACAGTAAAACAGCTGGGAAAGCTTCTGGAAAAAAAAATATACTGTCTTATGGGAAAACCGGAAAACTGGAAAATGCCGAAAGAACTGTTAAAAGAGGATAGGGCAACGGCTCTTTGGTGTTATCAGCATGGAGAAGATGCCGGATTTTCTACGGATGTTTTAAGAGAGTCTCCGTACATGTTTCTGGCAGTGAAGGGAAAACAGAAGACCTTTGCCGTGATTGTAGTAGATACGAAAAAAGAAGCTATCGGAACGTTTGAAAGAGGAATTGTAGGAACGATTATTCATGAATGTGTCTTTGCCTTAGAAAAAGAAGAATTGCTGAATAAACAGAGAGAAGCGGAAATGCGTCTGGAAAAGGAACAGCTTCGAGCCAACCTTTTAAGGTCCATTTCCCATGATTTAAGAAGTCCTCTTACCAGCATTTCAGGCAATGCAGAAAACCTTTTGGCGAATGAGGAAAAGCTTCCGGCAGGAAGACGCAGAGAAATTTATCGGGACATTTATGATGACTCCAAATGGCTGATTAATCTGGTGGAAAACCTTCTTTCCATAACCAGAATTGAAAACGGAGATATGAAATTGGATATGCAGGGGGAAATTGTGGAGGAGGTCATCGAGGAAGCGTTAAAGCATGTGAATTTCAGGGGGAAAGACCAGAGCGTGAGAGTAGAATGTGACGAAATTCTCATGGCGAAAATGGATTTAAAATTGATGCTTCAGGTGCTTATCAATCTGGTGGATAATGCAGTAAAATATACGCCCAAGAATGCGGAAATTGTGATAAAAGCAGAGGCTTTAGGGGACAAAGTTATCCTGTCAGTCCGTGATAACGGAACAGGGCTTACCTCGGAACAAAAAGAAAAAGTATTTGATATGTACTATACGGTGAACAGAGGAATTGGAGATGCAAGAAGGGGAATGGGACTTGGACTTCCCCTGTGTCAGGCTATTGTAAAAGCCCATGGAAGCAGATTAGAAGTTTGTGATAATACACCGAAGGGCACTGTTTTTAAATTTGCCCTTCCAAAGGAGGAGATTTTACTATGATGAAAGGAAATAAACCATCTGTTTTAGTGGTGGAGGACGATGTGCCAATTCGAAATCTGATTACTACGACTTTGGAGATGGAAAAGTATAAATTTGATACTGCGGAAAACGGAAATCAGGCGATTATGCTGGCAGCAGCAAACAATCCCGATATTATTCTTATGGATTTGGGGCTGCCGGATATTGACGGAATAGAAGTAATCAGGAAAATCAGAACATGGTCGGTAGCGCCTATTATTGTAATCAGCGCCAGAAGTGATGAAAAAGACAAGGTAGCTGCTTTAGATGTAGGGGCAGATGATTATCTTACCAAACCTTTTAGCGTTACAGAGCTTTCTGCCAGATTAAGAGCGACTACTCGCCGTATACAGTATATTATGCACGCAGATAATACCAATGAAAGCGTGTTTAAAAACGGCAATCTGGAAATTGATTACAGCGCAGGAGTTGTAAAGGTTTCAGGAGAGGAAGTACATTTAATGCCTTTGGAATACAGTCTGCTTTGTCTATTGGCACAGAATATCGGAAAGGTGCTGACTTACCGTTTTATTCTGGAAAAAGTATGGCAAAACGGCATTACCAGCGATATTTCTTCTCTGCGTGTGTATATGGCTTCTTTGCGCAAAAAACTGGAAAAAGACAAAGAACATTCCGCATATATCCAAACACATATCGGCGTAGGGTATCGTATGGTCAGTGCAGAAGATATTTCTTAATTTTAATGTGATGTTAATTTCTATAAGCAGTAGTTTAAACCCTATTTAATAAAATTATTGCTAGAATAAGACCTGTAAATAAGAAGAATATAGTTACAAAACAGGATGTTTTATTAAAGAAGGGATAGAAAATGAGAGAAGAAATTAATAGAATAGAGGAAGACGAGACAGAAAAAAATTTAAGGGAACTGTGTATAAAAGTGAAAAGGTGCTGCAAAAAACATGACTATATAACAGGTGAAAAAATAGTTATGAACGCTATGGGACAATATCCCGATGCAGCCCAGCCACACAATTTATATGGTGTTTTGTTGGAAAAAACAGGGCAGCACACAGCAGCGATGCGGCACTTTCGGGCAGCATTGGCTTTAAATCCTTCCTATCGGCCTGCCAATTATAATCTGGAACAGTATGGACAGTTTCGGGCAGCAGGAAGAAGATGCCAATACGGAGATGAATGGGCAGTGTATTGAAAGATACTCCGGACATGAGTACATTATTGGAAAGTGTTCGGAGTTTTTATTGTCCTTTTGTTGTTCTTTGCGATATATTATAGTTATGAGGTGATGATGAACAATGGGATATAAAATACTTCTTGTAGATGACGATACAAAGCTTATAAAGATGCTTTCAAAATATTTTGAAAGAAAAAAATATAGAGTAATTACAGCACAAAACGGGAAGGAAGCCATAGAAAAATTACAGACAGCTCCAGATATTATTTTACTGGATATTAATATGCCCCGGATGGATGGTCTGGAGGTTTGCAGAAAAATTCGGGATAAAATTTCCTGTCCGATTTTATTTTTGACTGCCAGAGTAGAGGAAGAAGACAGGGTAAACGGATTGCTGTCAGGAGGAGACGATTATATTTTAAAGCCTTTTAGCCTGAAAGAATTGGATGCCAGAATTACAGCACATTTAAAAAGAGAACAACGGCATTCACAAAACACAGAGTTCCGTTTTCATGGGGAATTATGTATTGATTACGGTCAGAAAAATGTACAGATAAATGAAGAAATAATAGAATTTACGAAGTTGGAATATGAGATTATAGAACTGTTGTCTACACATCCGGGACAGGTTTTTGATAAAGAGCGTATTTACGAAATAACCTGTGGATATGATGCGGAAGGGGACAGCAGAGTGATTACGGAGCTGATACGGAGAATACGAAAAAAGATAGGAAATTACAGTGATACAGAGTATATAGAAACAGTGTGGGGAATGGGATATAAATGGAAAAAATAAGAAATCTTTCTCTGAAAAAAGCGATTGTTTTTTATGTGACAGTGAGCTTTATCGTGACATTTTTTTTATCTGTATTTACAGTGAATATAACGGCAGAGATACAAAATAACATCTGGTGGAAATATACAGACCAAGAAGAATATTTTAAAGGTTTGCGAAATGAAAGTTATGAAACCTTGATAGCAAGACCAAGCAGAGAAGAAATGAGTGAAATGGACTGGCACATATCAGAAACTTGCGATTTTTTACAAACATACGGTATTTTGCTTTGGAGTATTGCAGGAAGCATTGTGGCAGTAGGAATATTTTATAAAAACAAGTTGAAAAAGCCTATCGAAGAATTAAAGGAAGCCTCCAAGCTGATTGCAAAAGATGAATTGGAATTTCATATTACATACGAAAATCAGGACGAAATGGGGATGCTGTGTCAGGAGTTCGAGAAAATGCGAAGTCAGTTGGAGGAGAACAATAAAGTTCTTTGGCGGATGATTGAAGACGAAAAGGCGTTAAGAGCTGCCATTGCTCATGACATACGTTCTCCTTTGGCTGTCTTAAAGGGGTATCAGGAAATGCTGCTGGAATTTTTGCCCACGGGAGAAATGGAAAAAGAAGAAACAGAGGAAATCCTTCTCGAAGGAATGAAGCAGATAGAGCGATTGAACCGATTTATTGAGACTATGCGAAAAATGACAAGATTGGAGGAACGAGAGCCGATATATCAGAAAGTAGAGCTTGAAAGCTTAGGGAAAAATCTGGAAAAGGAAATAAAAATTCTTGAAAAAGAAACAGAAAAGCAGTGCAAAATTATGATAAAAGGAGAAATAAAAACAGCTTTTGTAGATGAGGAAATGGTAAGAGAAGTTATTCAAAACTTATTATCCAATGCCTTTCGGTATGCGAAAACAAAAGTAGAAGTGATTATTTCAGCAGAGCCTTCAAAGCTTGTGATTACGGTGGAAGACGACGGAATCGGATTTCAGGAAGATGCCAATAAAGTGACACAGGCATTCTATCACTCTAATCCCAAGGACGATTTGAAACATTTTGGCATGGGAATGTATATCAGCAGAGTTTTTTGTGAGCGACATGGAGGGGGATTGTATATAGAGCAGAATAAAAGGGAAGGTGCAAAGGTAAAGGCAGTTTTTAAAGAAAGATAACCATTGTTATTTTGTTGTGTTTTCTGGTTTATGATTTCTTTAAAGAAAAAGAAATGAGGTGAAAACCATGAAAGCA
Source organism: uncultured Blautia sp. (assembly GCA_900539145.1). Lineage (GTDB taxonomy): Bacteria > Bacillota > Clostridia > Lachnospirales > Lachnospiraceae > Blautia. The sequence continues at coordinate 25,289 of UQAX01000020.1, read as the reverse complement.
ATTATCAAAAGGCAAATAAAAAGTTATTTGAAAAATCCGGTATTTTGGGTGGGAATTCTTGTGGTTTTTATAGGAGTTTATCAGTTGTTAGCTCCCTATTTAACCATTCATTATGTGGAAAAAAATGAGAAACTTCCCACAGAAGAAGGAAAGCCGTGGAATGGAGATATCATGGATGGGTACGTCCCGTCAACACCCGAAAAACAGCGGGAACTCTGGGAAAAGTCTATTTTTAATTCTCTTATGATAGATTTTGAAATGTCAGAAGATGAGGCGGCTTTGGTTATACAGGAAATGAAAAGCATGGAAATTGATGAGGCATGCCAATACTTGGAGGATAACTACAAGTATTACGGAGCGGAATACGTTTATGAGGATTTTCAATACCATGCAGGCAGCAGAAAAGAAATCAATAAATACATTGGAGAAAGCTTGAAAGAACATGATTTTTCTTACTATTTTTCCAGAAAATTTGCAGATTACACAGGACTTTATATGGGATTTTTTGCAACGATTTTTCTGGCATTTTTATTCATGCAGGATATGAGAAAAAACACTTATGAGCTTCTGCATACCAAGCCGATAAAGGGCTGGAAATACATTTTTGGAAAGACGGTCAGTGGATTTTTATTGATGCTTTTTGTGCTGATTTTATTGAATGTAGGATTTTTTGTTTTGTGCAAAATTGCTGTTTATAAAGCAGGATTTTCCGTTAATCTTTTAGACTTTTTAAAAGCCACAGTGTTTTATATTTTACCCAATATGGTTATGATTTGCAGTGTTTACGGGCTTGTGTCCTTGCTGTTCCGAAATCCATTACCGGCAGTTCCTATGCTGATACTTTATATGCTTTATTCTAATATGTTAAGAATAGGAGAAAATGGCAGTTATATAGGTAGACCATTGGCAATTATGGTACGTTTTCCGGGAAACTTTTTTGATACTACACCGCCTCCGCTGGTATTGCTAAATCAGACATTTTTGCTGATAGCGTCCGTATTCTTATTTTGTATTACGGTATATTTATGGAAGAGGAGGCGAATATGATGAAACAAGATTTAAAAATCAGTCTTCCCGTGTATAAAATAGGATATTCTTTGGCATTTATTGTGATTTTAAGCTGTGTTCATTCTGCTGTTTACGTCAATGAAATTGGGCCGGCAATAGATGGGAAGATGGCAGTTTTAGCACTTGTATTTTGTGCAGATACCTATCTCATAGAGAGGCAGAGCAGGCGCAGAGAGGTGTTTCGTCTTTATCCTATAAAGAACCAGTATTGTGCGGTTCTCAGGAGAATTACAGTGCAGATAGGGTATCTGACAGGGATTTCAATTTTGGCTTATGGCATGTTTTATTGGCAAAAACCGGCGGTTTTGGATGAAAAAAGGTCAGGAATTTTTCTGTTTTTGCTATACTGCGGAGTTGTTTTTATTACCATATTTTTTTGGAGTGTGTTATCTGTAACCGTGTGTAATCTTTTGCAAAGTGTGTGGAGCGGAATGGGAATTTTGTTTCTTGGATGGCTGTTTTTGGTGTCAAAAGCAGGAGAAAAATTGCTGGGAGTATGGAACCTGTTTTCTTATGAATTTTGTGAATTTTCAGAGCTGACAGAGTGGAAATGGGCAGCAGGAAAAATAATAACAGCTGTATGTGCAATGCTTTTATTACTTTTGCAAAAGAAAATTTTAGAGAAAAGGGGATAGGAATATGAGTATTAAAATTGCTGATTTGACCGTTACTTTTAAAAACCAAGTAACGGCAGTAAACCATATAAATTTGGAAATATCCAATGGGATTTACGGACTTTTAGGGGAGAACGGAGCAGGAAAAACTACGTTGATGCGCGTGCTTACCACAGTATTAAAACCCACCGGTGGAACGGTATCCTTAGATGGTATTTTATACAGTGAAGGGAATTATGAAAAAATACAGCAGAAAATCGGTTATCTGCCGCAGGAAATCGATTTGTATCCCAATTTAAGCGTACAGGAATGTCTGGAATATATGGGGGAATTATCCGGTATACCACAGCAGGAATGTAGGAAAAGAATAAAATATTATCTGGAGAAAACAAGCCTTACAGAACACAGAAAAAAGAAAATGAGACAATTATCCGGAGGTATGAAAAGGAGAGTAGGACTGGTACAGGCGCTTTTAAATGAACCTGATTTTTTGATTGTAGATGAGCCTACCACAGGGCTTGACCCGGAAGAACGTATCCGTATTCGAAATCTGTTGGTGGATTTTTCAGAGAACCGCACAATTTTATTTTCTACGCATGTAGTAGAAGATTTGGCAGCAACATGCAGTAAGCTTGCAGTTATGAAAAAGGGAAATATTCTTTACAGTGGAGACATGAAAGAGATGCTTTCTATGGCAGATGGATGCGTGTGGAATTGTTTTGCAAAAAGCGATATACAGGCACGGGAAATCGAAAAAAATTATCGCGTATCTACCAAACAATATGTAAACGGCGGATATATGATAAGGGTTATCAGTGAGGAAAAACCGGAGGTGCAATGTACACAGGGGGAAGTTACATTGGAAGATGCGTATATATATTTGATGAATAAATAGAAGATTTTTTGATTACCCGCAAGTTTTAGCAAATGAAACCTGCGGGTATTTTGCACAACCTTTTTAAATATAATGATAAACTTTTCTCTTTTTGTAAAAGAAATAAACAGAAAGAAACAGAGTCATAAATTCTGCTGCCGGTACTGCAAGCCATACTCCGTTTACCCCAATCAGATAAGGAAGAAGCAGAATATCGAGTACAATTAAAACAAAAGTTCGAACAAAAGAAATCAGCGCAGATACTTTTCCGTCTGAAAATGCAGTAAACATAGAGGATGAGTAAATATTTATTCCTGCAAATATGTAGTTGATAGAGAAAAGGAAAAATCCTGTTTTGGCAATATCATAAGTGGCACTACCAATCGGTGTAAAAATTTCTACAATTACAGGTGAGGACACAAGCGCCATAACTGTAATAAGAATAGAAGAGATACTGATAAAACCAATACAGATTTTAAATATCCGTTTTAAAAGAGTCAGATTTTGGCTTCCATGATTATAGCTGATTACAGGTGCAACTCCCATGGAAAATCCCATGTAGAGAGCGTTAAACAGGAACTGTCCGTACAGCACAATGGTAATTGCCGCAACCCCCGGCTCGCCCAGAAATTTCAGCATAGTGATATTAAAAAGATAAGTGACCACAGCCGTAGACAAGTTTGTAACCATCTCAGAAGAACCATTAAAACAGCTTTCTTTTAGTACCTGAAAACGAAATACCGGCTTAGTAAGATAGAGCGAATGGCGGGTAAAAAGGAAGTAAAAAAGTCCGATTACAGCAGGTATCAGTTCTCCAATTCCCGTAGCAAGAGCAGCTCCGGAAATTCCCATATTGAAAGGTCCCATAAAGAGATAATCCAAAATCATATTTGCCACACCGCCGCTTATGGTAAGTATCAGCCCGATAAGTGGCTTTCCGGCAGTGACAAAAAAGGTCTGAAACATCATCTGGAGCATGGCAGCCGGTGCAAGAAGCAGGGAAACGCTTAAATAATTCACACAATAAGGAAGCAAAGCATCTGTTGAGCCTAAAGCTCGAACAATGGGCTCGATAAAAATGTTACCAATAAGCAGGATGGCAATACCAAAAAGAAAGCTTACAAGAGTTAAGAAAGAAAAGTCTTCCCGTGCTTCCTTTTCTTTTCCTTCCCCTAATTTTTTTGCAATTAAGGCGCTGCCTCCCGTAGAGAGCATGATGCCTACTGCAAAGACAATACTGATAACGGGATATACAATATTGGCGGCAGACAGGGCGTTAGTTCCTAACAACCTTGAAATAAAAATGCCGTCTACAATGGAATATAGAGACATAAAAATCATCATCACCATAGTAGGTAAAGCAAAACGCAGCAGAGAAAAGAATTTAAAATCTTTTGCAATTGAATTTGACATACAAATAACTCCTTGTAAAATTTTATCTAAAAGATATAATAAAGTATAGAGTAACCCGATAGTCAAGAGGTGTTTTGTTATGAATAAGAAAATGTATTTCAGTACAGGAGAATTTGCCAAGCTGGCAGGAGTATCTAAGCACACACTGTTTTATTACGATGAAATTGGATTGTTTTCTCCTGAAATTAAGAATAGAGAAAATGGTTATCGTTATTATTCAGCAGCGCAGTTAGAGGTTTTGGACGTGATTTATGTATTACGTGAGCTGGATATGACACTGGAAGAAATTCAGGAGTATATGCAGAACCGTACACCGGAACAGTTTTTACAGCTTTTCCGGCATGAAGAACAGATAATCAGTGACCGCATCAAACATTTAAAATCAGTAAAAAACTGGATTACAGAAAAGAGCAAGCTGATACAATATAATTTACAGGAAGATTTAGATGAAATTGCCATCCGCCAAGAACCTCAGCGCTATTTAGTAGAGAGAAGTGTCAAAGAAAATGACGACAGAGCATGGGCAAAAGCCATTGGTAAGCTATGGGATTACTGCATGGAGCATGGGATAAAAAGTGCTTATCCCATAGGTTATCGTCAGGAAAAAGAAGATATCGAGCAGGGCGTTTTTGATAATTACCATGTTTTTTATCAAATGCTGGATACAAAACCGAAAAAGATAGGGTATAGCATTCGAGAAGCAGGGAATTATTTGTGTGCTTATCATAAAGGAAGTTGGAAAAATGTTGGGGAGACATACTCCAGAATGTTGCAATATGCGAAAGAACATGAATTGATATTAGGTGGATATTTTTACGAGGACGGTGTATTGGACAGCTTGACTGTGCAGGAAGAAAAAGATTATGTGTGCAGGATAAGTTGTCGGGTAGAGAAAATGAAATAGAGGCTGGCAACTTTTTTCTGTATCTGCTATACTATATTTCATAGAATTCCTCTGTAAAGTGGAGGAAAAAATATGAATACATTATTAAAAAATCTTACAATCAAAAATAACTTTATGTTTGCAGCAGTGATGTCAGATGAAGAAAACTGCAAAGGCTTTTTGGAACGTGCTCTTTCCATGAAAGTGGACCATGTAGAAATCAGTACAGAGAAAAATATTGTCTATCATCCGGAATATAAAGGGGTGCGATTAGACGTCTATGCGAAAGATGAAAATAATACCCGCTATAATATAGAAATGCAGGTGTTAAAACAGCCTGCACTGGGACGCAGAAGTCGTTATTATCAAAGTCAGATGGATATGGAGCTTTTGTTAAAGGGTTGCGAATATGCAGAACTGCCCGACAGTTATGTGATTTTCCTATGTGACTTCGACCCTTTCGGGAAAGGAAAGTATCGTTATACTTTTTGGACAGCTTGTGAGGAAACAGAAAAAGCTTCTTTAAAAGATGGGCGCTGTATTATGTTTTTGAATACTCGTGGAGAAAATGTAGAAGAAGTGCCGAAAGAATTGGTTTCTTTTCTGAAATTCGTGCATGCAGACTTAAAAGAAAGTCAGGAGGACTTTCAGGATGATTATGTAAGACAAGTGCAGAAATCGGTCACCCATATCAGGAAAAGTAGGGAAATGGAGGAGAGATTTATGCTTTTGGAATTATTGTTAAAAGATGAACGTAGAGAAGGTAGAGAAGAAGGCAGGAAAACCGGACAATTAGAGGAAGCGCAAGGAATGCTCCAGATGGCATTAAACAGATTTGGAGAATTGCCGGAAAATCTTCTGAAAACTTTGCATCAACAGCAGGATATAGAAGTGATTAGAGACTGGATGAAGATAGCTTTAAAATCTCAATCACTGGATGATTTCATTTCTAAAATGTAATATTTAAAAATACTAATTCAAAATCAAATCAAATAAACCTGCAAGTCTTATAAATTAAGATTTGCAGGCAGATAAAAACATTTCAACGCCGTTTCGGCAAAATTTCAAAAAAGCAGAGGAATTCTATTTTTAATTTTGTAACACGGAAAAATCGGTTGACAATTTTAAAGAAAAGTTTTATAGTTACATCAATAAGAAAACAGGGGAGCTTGTATACAGGCTGAGAGGAAGTTGCGAACTTCGACCCATAAACCTGATGTGGATAATGCCAACGTAGGGATACAGAAGTGGTAAATTTAGGAAATCGGGTTCTTCGATTTCCTTTTCTATTTTTTATTACATAGGAAAATTTATTTACCGAAGAAGTTGAGAGTGAATGAGAGTTCATGAAGGGGTGCACCACCGCGGGTGTATTTTTTCGTGAACTCTTTTTTATTACATAGGAAATTGCGTCCTATGTAATAAAAAATGCTCCGCAAGGATGCGCAGCTCGCGGAAGTGAAATTATCATTTTGTGAACCGCTCGCGCGCGGAGATTGCGCTATTGCGCAATCTTTCTCGTTACATAGGAAATTGTGTCCTATGTAATAAAAAATGCTCCGCAAGGATGCGCAGTTGCGCAATCTTTCTTATAAAAAGGAGGAAAAGGATGATTTATTTAAATGGAAAACCGGAAGATATTCCGGAGGGGATTTCTCTTGCAGAACTTGTAAGGGAACGCCAATATTGTCTGGATTATATTGCGGCGGAACTAAACGGAGCAATTGTTCCAAAGCAGCAATATAATAATACCATTCTGCATAGTGGAGATAAGCTTGAAATTGTGAGCTTTGTAGGGGGAGGCTGATAAAGTGGAAGAAAGGGAAATATGGGAAGTTCTTTGCAGCCGGCATTCAACTGCGGTGCAGGAAAAGTTATGGAAAGCACAGGTGGCAGTGGCAGGGCTTGGAGGATTAGGTTCTAATATAGCCGTGTCTCTTGCCAGAATTGGTGTCGGACATCTGCATTTGCTAGATTTTGATGAAGTGGATTTGACAAATTTAAACCGACAGTATTATTTTCTCAGACATATTGGTATGAAAAAAACAGAGGCTTTGAAAGAAATTCTGTTGGATATCAATCCATATTTGGATATTCAAACGGATTGCAGAAAAGTGAAAAGAGAAGATATTCCACGGTTATTTGCGAAAGATGAATATATTTGTGAAGCCTTTGACCGTGCAGAAGAGAAAGCGATGCTGGTAAACGAAATTCGGGAATGTTTTCCAGATAAAGTGCTGGTAGCAGGAAATGGCATGGCGGGATACGGTCAGAGCAATGAGATACAGACTCGCAAAGTGGGGAAAAATTTCTATATTTGCGGAGACGGCGTGTCCCAGTCTGTGCCGGGCAGGGGGCTTATGGCGCCTCGTGTTGCTCTTTGTGCAGCGCATCAGGCAAATTTGATTACAAAGTTAATTATTGAAAGTGAGGATGTATAAGATGGAAACAAGAAAAGATACATGGAAATTAGGAAATCACGAATTTCAATCTCGATTTATTTTAGGTTCAGGGAAGTATTCTCTGGAATTAATTCAGGCAGCGGTAGAGCAGGCAAAGGCAGAAATTGTGACTATGGCTCTTCGCCGTGCAAATGAGGGAGGACTTGCTAATATTTTAGATTATATTCCAAAGAATGTGACGCTTTTGCCAAATACATCAGGGGCACGAAATGCAGAGGAAGCTGTTCGTATTGCCCGTCTTTCCAGAGAAATCTGTCAAAGCGAATTTGTGAAAATCGAGATTATGAGAGATAGCAAATATCTGCTTCCAGACAATTATGAGACAGCAAAAGCAACAGAAATTTTGGCTAAGGAAGGGTTCATTGTAATGCCTTATATGTACCCTGATTTAAATGCAGCCAGAGATATGGTAAATGCAGGAGCTGCCTGTATTATGCCTCTTGGAGCCCCTATCGGTTCCAATAAAGGGCTGTGTACCAAAGAATTTATTCAGATTTTAATTGATGAAATTGAATTGCCGATTATTGTGGATGCAGGCATTGGAAGACCTTCTCAGGCATGCGAAGCAATGGAAATGGGAGCAACAGCGATTATGGCAAATACAGCCATTGCCACTGCCGGAGATATTCCTCTTATGGCGGAAGCATTTAAAAATGCAGTAGAAGCAGGAAGAAGCGCATACTTATCAGGGCTTGGCAGAGTAAAAGAAAAGGGAGGCAGTGCATCTTCCCCTCTTACAGGATATTTAGAAGATTAGGAGAGAGAAAATGAGTACGGAAAATCATATAAACGAGAGTATTTTAAGTGATGAGATTAAGGAACATCAGAAGAAAAACCGGATTGACCATATGAAATACATGCCTGATATGGAGGTGCTGGACTCTGATATTTTAGATAAGGTTTTAAATTATGTAGAGAATTACAATTATGAAGCTTATACCGAGGCAGATGTAAAGAGAGCATTGTCTCATGAAAGAAAAACGCCGGAGGATTTTGCCGCGCTATTGTCACCTGCGGCGCTGCCTTTGTTGGAAGAAATTGCTCAGTGTGCAAAGGTGGAAAAGGAAAGATATTTTGGTAATTCCGTGGCTATGTTTACCCCTCTTTATATCGCAAATTACTGTGAAAATTATTGTATATACTGTGGATTTAACTGCCACAACAAGATTAAAAGAGCACAGTTAAATACAAAGGAAATTGAACAGGAAATGGCGGCGATTGCCAAAAGCGGATTACAGGAAATCTTAATTCTTACAGGAGAAAGCAGGAGTAAATCTACCGTAGAATATATAGGAGAAGCGTGTAAAATTGCCAGAAAATATTTCCGTGTTATTGGTCTGGAAATCTATCCTGTAAATTCAGATGAGTATGCTTATCTGCATAAATGCGGAGCAGATTATGTAACGGTTTTCCAGGAAACGTATAACTCTGATAAGTATGAAACACTTCATCTTGCAGGACATAAAAGGATTTTTCCTTATCGCTTTTATGCACAGGAAAGAGCTTTAAAGGGAGGTATGAGAGGCGTGGGATTTGGTGCGCTTTTGGGATTGGATGATTTCCGAAAAGATGCCTTTGCCACAGGAATACACGGATGGCTTTTGCAGAAAAAATATCCTCATGGTGAGATTGCCTTTTCCTGTCCGAGGCTGCGTCCGATTATCAATAATGAGAAAATTAATCCTATGGACGTTCACGAAAAACAGCTTTTGCAGGTGGTATGTGCTTATCGTTTGTTTATGCCTTTTGCAAGTATCACGGTGTCCACAAGAGAGTGTGAGCGTGTAAGAGATAATCTGATGAAAATTGCTGCAAATAAAATTTCAGCCGGCGTCAGTACAGGGATTGGAGAGCATGTGGAAGAAATGGAAGATAAGGGCGATGAGCAGTTTGAAATTTCAGATACTCGTTCTGTGGAGCAGGTATATGAGGATTTGGAAAAATTAAATTTGCAGCCGGTTATGGCGGATTATGTCTATGTTTAGAAATGAAGTCTTTGAGAATATAATTGCCGTGTCAAACAGAAAGCTGTGTACCCGTCCTTTTTTGGAACAGATGGAGATTGTATGCAGGCACAGACCTTTGGCATTGATTTTGCGGGAAAAGGATTTAAGTGAAAGTGAATACGAAAAACTGGGACAAGAGGTAAAAAAAATCTGTGAAGTGTATCAGGTGATGTGTATCTACCACAGCTTTTATGAGGCGGCAAAAAAGGCAAGGGTAAAAAACATCCATTTACCACTGTGGAAACTAGAAGAATTGAACGAACAGGATAGGCAAAAAGATTTTGACATTATCGGAGCATCCATACATTCAGTAGAAGAAGCGAAAAGAGCAGAAAAACTGGGAGCTTCCTATCTTACGGCAGGACATATTTATAAGACAGGGTGTAAACCGGATTTAGCGCCCAGAGGGTTGGAATTTTTAAGAGAAGTCTGTCAATCTGTGGATATTCCTGTTTATGCCATAGGAGGAATACATTTAGAAGGGAGCCAATTTGCTGAAATCCAAGAGGCAGGAGCGAAAGGCGGATGCGTGATGTCGGAATTTATGAGGATTTCTTAAAATTCCCTTTACATACAGGACTATTTTCGTATACAATGAGAAAAAATAAAATAAAGGAGTAGAAAATATGGGATTTTCATTGGACGTAAGTGTTCCGGTGTTGACTGTGTTTTTACAGGGATTATTAAGTTTTTTCTCACCTTGTGTACTGCCGTTGATACCTTTGTATATCAGCTATTTGTCAGGTGGAACACAGACAGTAGGCAAAGATGGAAAAATTTATTTTAAGAGAGGCAAAGTAATGATGAATACGCTTTGCTTTGTGATAGGAATTAGTTTTGCCTTTTTCCTGTTAGGACTGGGAGTATCTGCTCTTGGAACTTTCTTTAAAAGTAATCAGCTTTTATTTGCCAGAATTGGCGGCGTGCTGGTAGTCCTTTTTGGATTGTATCAGTTGGGTGTCTTAGGAACAAGTCGTATTTTGGGACAGGAGAGACGTTTGCCTTTTAAACTGGATGTTCTTGCCATGTCGCCGATTACGGCGCTAATTATGGGATTTACCTTTAGTTTTGCATGGACGCCTTGTGTGGGGCCTGCTCTTACCAGTGTGCTGATTATGGCAGCATCAGCCAGCACAAAGCTATGGGGATTTTTGCTTATCGGCGTTTATACAATAGGATTTGTATTGCCTTTTTTGGCGGTGGGATTGTTTACGACAAAGCTGCTTGAATTCTTTAAAACTCACATAAAAGTCGTAAGATATACGGCGAAAATCGGCGGAGCTTTAATGATTTTCATGGGAATTCTGATGTTTACAGGAAAGATGAATGCAGTGACCGGATATTTATCCAGCGGTGCACCGACGATAGCAGAAGAACAAAAGGAAGAAAAGACAGAAGAAGCAGAAAAAACAGATGCAGATGAGCCTCAAAAAGAAAATGAGACCGAAAGCGGTTTGACACCGGCGATTGATTTTACTTTAACAGACCAATATGGAAATACACATAAGCTGTCTGATTATAAAGGGAAAACAGTATTTTTGAATTTCTGGGCTACATGGTGTTCTCCTTGCAGAGCAGAAATGCCGGATATCCAAAAGTTGTATGAGTCTGCGGAAGCAGAAGGAGAGAATGCTTTAGTTGTTTTAGGAGTGGCAGCCCCCAATCTGGAAAATGAAAAATCTGAAGAAGAAATTAAAGCGTTTCTTGAAGAAAACGGATATACTTATCCCGTACTTATGGATACCACAGGCGAAGTATTTATATCTTATGGCGTAAACGCATTTCCTACTACGTTTATGATTACAAGAGAAGGCGAAGTATTCGGATATGCCAGCGGACAGTTAAATGAAGAGACAATGAAAAGTATTGTAGAGCAGACCATGTCAGGAAAGAGAGAATAGGAATAATAAGAAGAATATTTATATATTTGCATTGCTTTGGAAAAGCAGGAAGATATGTAAATATTCTTTTTGTGTATAAGCATAAAAAAAAGAAGCTTGAAATTCAAGCTTCAAAAAAATAAAAGCGCGAGACGGGACTCGAACCCGCGGCCTCGACCTTGGCAAGGTCGCGCTCCACCAACTGAGCCACTCGCGCATAAGCGGGTGATGGGAATCGAACCCACATATCCAGCTTGGAAGGCTGGTGTTCTACCACTGAACTACACCCGCAAGTGTTGTTTATCTGTGTCCCTCAAGGACAATACCTATAATACAATAGATAATTAGATATGTCAACACTTTTTTGAAAAAAATTAAAAAAATAAATTTTTGCTACAATAAATACATTTCATACGGGAAATCAATCACGATTTAGACTGCGCCACAGGGTTGTTCTGCTGATGCCTAACTTGCGGGCTGCCACAGACTGGTTTCCGTTGCAATTTTTTAATACCTGTTGGATAACACAGTGATTTATTTCATCTAACGACAGATTACAATCCAGTTGTATACTGGATGAAGATGCAGTATCAACACGGGTAGGAAAAAGCTGTCTTTCCTGTACCAGAATCTCTTGTATTACAGAATTTGACAAATAAAGAGAATTTGTCTTTAGCACTGCTTGTTTTAAAATTCGTTTAAGCTGGGCATGATTTCCGGGATAATCATATTCTGTTAATGTACATATCGCATCATCATCCAGGGCAATTAGCTGTTTTCCGAAAGCTTCGTTTAGTGTATTTATGTATAAGGCACACATAGAAGGAAGGTCTGTTTTTTGTTCGCGCAAAGGTGCGACAGGAATGACAATACAATCTAAGGTGTTGGCATACTCTAGGGCAACAGCAGGAGCAGGCTTTTTGTATTCCTTACAACAGGAAAAAATGAAACGGTTTCGTACATGAGCATTTGTATCTAAAATGACAGACAGTAACCACTTTTGCTTCTCTGCCGATAATTTTTGCAAATTGGAAATATAAATAGTATTGTCATTATCTGTGAAAGGTGAATGAAAGCTGTTGATGAGAAAATTCCAGTTTTTTTCATTGAGCAAATCACAGTTGATTTTATAAAGAGGATGATTGTGGAGCTTGCTTTCTATATAATAGAGATAAGCAAGGCAATCCTCTTCTGTACCGTATTCTCCGGTCAGCACAAGATTGGGAGAAATTTTTTTCATGGATTTTGCGTCTTTTCGCAGTTTCTTGGCATGATTTCCGGTAGTACAGATACTTGTTGTAAGCGTGTTCTGTGTATCTTCTCTATTCAGAATGCTAATGCCGTACTTAGAATGGTTTACAGGAAGCTTGGAAGGAGTCAGGCAAAAAATCAGGTAAGGCTTCGGGGCTGCGTCAACGAAACGGGAAGACACAGCATACAGCTTATTTGCTGCGGTAATAAAGAAAGAACGTTTTTCTTTTGAAAGGCAGGAAGGAACTTCTTTTTGCAGCTGTATTTGTATTGCTTGGAGAAAATTTCCCTGTAAGGTAGAATATAAAAGTGTGCCGTTTTCATTCAGAAGAAGATAATCGCCAAAGCCGGTTTTTAAAGCTTCCTTCAGCATAGATAAAGTAACGACGGACTTTTGGCTGATTTCCCAAAGGTAAAGAGCGTGATTAACAGCTGTTTCCAGACTTTCTGCACTGGATGTCAGGAGTATAGGAGTCAAGCCTGCTTTTCGTGCAGCCTCATAAGCAACCGTATCGCAAATGACGGTTTGATAATTCTGAGCAGAAAGCGTATGCAGAGTATGAAGCGCCGTTGCAGTGTCGGATATTGAAAAAACAGGAAATTCTGCTTTTAAAAGAGAACGCAGAGTTTGAGCGGCTTTTGTAAGAGAGGGATGCCCCAGCAAAGCAAATTTTGTGTGGGTAGCCTCTGCTGTTTTTAAGCAACGCAGAATATCATAGTAGCCAATACCAAGGTCGATGACCGGGATGGGAACGCTTTTTTTGATTAAGTCGGCAGTATTTGCCCGAGATATAATAATATCAAAATCGGAATAATATTCTTTGGCAAGGGCAGCGCCTTCTTCCATGCTTCCAAGGAGAGAAACAAAATCCAAATCTTTTCGTTGACAAGCATATTCTTCCATTAATTGTTTTAAACCTTCATAAGGTGCAATTCCTAAAATTCTGATTTTTTTGCTCATATTTCTCCTCCTATTGTTTCAAATATAAACATATTATAAAAGAGAATAGTTGAAAATAAAATGGGAAATCCGATAAAATAAGAGAAAAGATGTTTCAAAAAGGAACATTAGGTGAAAATGGAGGAGGAAAAATCATGAAGTTTGTATTAATTCCGGATTCTTTTAAAGGAACATTAAGTTCTGTTCAGATTTGTAAAATTACCGCTGAAAAAATAAGAGAGCATTTTCCTGATAGTGAAATTACGGAAATTCCCGTGGCAGACGGGGGAGAAGGCTCAGTAGACGCATTTCTTTCCGCTTTAGGAGGAGAGAAGGTAAATGTAAAGGTGAAAAATCCATATTTTGAAGATATGGACAGCTATTTTGGGTTGCTTGACGAAGGGAAAACGGCAGTCGTGGAAATGGCGTCCTGCGCAGGGCTCCCATTGGTAGAAAAACGAAAAAATCCTAAGCTGACTACAACCTACGGGGTAGGACAGCTAATGGTGGAAGCGGCAAAAAGAGGAGTGAAGAAAATTATTGTAGGCTTGGGGGGCTCTGCTACGAATGACGGAGGATGCGGAGCAGCCGCAGCAGCAGGCGTAAAGTTTTATAACAAAGAAGGAAAGGAATTTATTCCCACAGGCGGAACGGTTATTGACATAGAGCGTATTGATTTATCGGGAATGAATGAGGATTTTAAAAATATCGAGATGATAGCCATGTGTGACATTGACAATCCTATGTATGGACCTTTTGGCGCTTCTTATGTTTTTGCTCCGCAAAAAGGGGCAGATGCAGAATGTGTAGAGGAGCTGGATGAAGGAATGAAAAATTTAAGCAGAGTCATCACAAGAACTATCGGAAAAGATATTGGCGAAATGCCGGGAACCGGTGCAGCGGGTGCAATGGGGGCAGGTATGGTAGCCTTTTTCAATGCAAAGCTTCAGATGGGGATACAGACAGTGCTGGATACCGTTAAATTTGATGAAAAAATTGCCGATGCGGACTATATTTTTACAGGAGAGGGAAAGCTGGACTCTCAGAGCCTGAGAGGCAAGGTTGTTATGGGAATTGCCAAAAGAGCGCAGGAGCAGGAGAAAAAAGTGATTGCCGTTGTAGGCGGAGCAGAGGATAAGAATATAAAAGAAGCGTATTGCATGGGCGTCACAGCAGTATTTCCTATTAACAGGCTTCCGCAGGATTTTTCAGTCAGCAGACAGTACAGCGCTGAAAATTTAAGTTATACTGTGGATAATATTTTGCGATTGCTGAAATAGAACAGTAAGAAATTAAGCTGAGAATATTTATACATTTCAGTTTAGTTTTAGTTTATGAAAATGTATAAATATTCTCTCGTTGCTGTTTAAGCTTGTTTTACAAAACGGTTGTAGATATATTGATTTGCTTTCACTTCTAAATCATCATCTAAGGGAGTTAAATCTCCTTTTCCATATTTTCTTTCCAAAGCATTGGAGAGAAGATAGTCGCATATATGAGGATTTTTCGGAAGAAGTGGCCCGTGCAGATAAGTACCGATTACATTTTTATAAAGAACGCCTTCTGTATGGTCTTCTCCGTTGTTTCCGTGTCCGTATAAAACCTTTCCGAATGGTTTGTTATCTCCGATATAGGTTCTGCCGCCATGGTTTTCAAAGCCTACAATCGGGAGCGGAAAAGCTTCATTTTCCAGTATAATGTTGTCAATGAGGCGGGGTTCACCCTGTTCTGTATGCAAATCCACCAAAGAAAGTCCCTCCATAGTTCCCTCAGAGGTTTTATAGTAATGTCCTAAAAGCTGGTAGCCGCCGCATACGGCAATAACGCTGCCGCCGTCCTCAATATAATTCTTAAAATCCTTTTGAATGCTGCGAAGCTTGTTGCATACCAGCATTTGTTCCCGGTCAGAGCCGCCGCCCAGAAGAACAATGTCCAGATTGGAAAAATCAATATGGTCTTCTAAGGAAAATTCAATGGTTTCTGCTTCAATACCTCTCCATAAGCTGCGTTTTGTCATACACTGAATATTGCCTCTGTCTCCGTACAGATTTAAGAGGTCCGGATATAAATGTCCAATTGTTAATTTCATCATTTCCTGCCCTCCATTTTCTTTAAAAGATTGTGTGTGGTGTAGAGTCCTGTGTAATTTACGAGGACATACAGGTTTTTCGTTCCGTTTTGAATTTTGCTTTCAATGGCTTTTTCAATATCCTGTTCAATATCAGAAGGAATATCTACATATTTCAGGCGAAGCGCCATATCCAGACAACGAATACCGCAGACAGTAATGGAAGCTGCATTGGCATCTTTTAAACGGTCGAAATCAACGTCCCAGAGCCATGAGATATCTGTACCGTCCTGACTGTTGTCGTTAATTAAAATAATAATATCTTTTAAGCTTGTATCTGTCATAACAGCAGAAATATTCTGATTAAAGCCCGCCGGATTTTTAGCAAGGTTAAGCATGACCTTTGTGCCCTGAATTTCAAATAACTCATTTCGCCCAAACTGAGGAGTAAAATTTCCTAAAACATCATTAAAATGCGCAAGAGAAACATTTGCCATAGAGGCAGCGCCGTAAACGGCTAAAATGTTATAAACGTTATAAAATCCTCTGTAATTTGCTTTTACATGGAAGTCGTTTACGTCAAAAGTAATACCGTCGTCAAGCCTTACATTTGTTCCGTCAAAATCTAAATGAGGACGTTTAAATCCGCAGTGCGGACAATAATAATCTCCTAACTGGCTGTAATGGTAGAAATGATACTGCATTTTCTCACCGCACCGTTTACAAAATCTGCCCTCTCGTATTTCCCTGCTGTTTTCATCGGATAAAACCTTTTGACTAATTCCGTAAGCCGCATACGCATTTTTGTTATCAAGAGCCAAAAAAGTGGACAAGGAGTCGTCTCCATTTACCAGAAGCTTCATCTTAGGCGCCATTTTCATGGCTTTTGATAAAAGGTTCATGGTAGTGTCGATTTCTCCGTAGCGGTCCAACTGGTCACGAAACAGATTGGTGAGAACCATAAAATCCGGTTGGAAATGAGGAAAAACACGAACCGTAGAGGCTTCATCAATTTCAATGCAGGCATAGTCTGCTTTTAAATGTCCGGAAAGACCGGTATTGAGTACAAAAGCAGAGACGACACCGTTTAACATATTAGAACCGGTGCGGTTGCAGATAACCTTCTGTCCGTTTGCTTCTAAAACAGAAGCCAGCAGATTGTTGGTGGTTGTTTTTCCGTTTGTACCGCACACCACAAAAATATCCTTTTTGACTTCCTTTGCCAGTTCAGAAAGGATAGGCGGGTATATGGAAAGAGCGGCTTTTCCTGCCAGCGTGGCACCTTGTTTTCCGGTGAGGCGGCAGGCTGTTTTGATGAAGTGTGCACTCCATACAGCGAAAAGTCTTCGTATATTCATGGTAAATTCATTCCTTTATTTTTTAGTGTGTGTATTGTTTTCTTCAAGTATTCATTATACATAAAGAAAAGAAAGAGCACAATAAGAAATCTTTAAGGAACCAAGTGAAGAAAAGAGAGATTTAAATATACTGTTATTATCAAATTACCCATTGATAATACATAAAAAAATAAATATACAACTATATTTTGAAAATAATAAATTAAAATACAATAAAAAGATTGAATTTTCAAAAAATAAGAGGTATAATTTGAGGGACAAGTACGTTGCAGAATGAGCGTGATTGAGAGAACATATTATATTTTGGACAGGAGGCGAGATTGGAATAAGACGGTGATGTGAAAAATAGTGTTCCGGACAGTAAGAATAAGAGGACTGCAATGTAGTATAGGCAATGGAAAGGAGAAAATATATGAAAGATGTTTCTAAAAAACTATTGACGGCTTTTGCAACATCAGCGGTGATGATTGCAGCGGGAGCAACCGGCGTCTTGGCCTGTACAACAATTTATGTAGGAGGAAACCGCGTAGAAGAAGGAACTCCATTTGTTGCACGTACAGAAGATTATGGTTCAAACATGAATAAAATGTGGTTCATCAGTGAGGCAGGTGCATGGAAAGAGGGAGAACAGTTCTTGGGATGTCCTGCGTATGGTGAATTTGAATGGTATTTTACACATGATACATACAGATTTACACATTTTACAAATGATACTCTGTATAATGGCGTTTGTCCGGAGTGCGGTGAGGGAAGTCCGGAGTCACCGGTAACGCATCCTTCTTATACGGAGTTTGGAACGAATGAAAAAGGTGTGTCTGTATCTGCTACCGAGACGATTTATGGAAATAAAGAAGTCACAGCTGTTGACCCATTACGTCAGGAAAAAACAGATGGAAAGGTTGGTATTGAAGAAACAGATATTCCTACTATTATTCTTGCAGAAGCAGGCTCTGCACGTGAAGGTGTGGAACTTTTACTGGATATTTATGATGATTATGGTTGTTATTTCTGCTCCGGCGTGTTTGTTTGTGACCAGAATGAAGTATGGTATATCGAAAACTGTTCCGGTACACAGTATGTTGCTTTAAAACTGAATGATGACATGATTTTTTTAGAGCCGAATATGGCAGTTATCGGGCGGGTTGATTTAGATGATACAGAAAATGTCATTGCATCAGACAGATTAATTGAAGTGGCAAAGGAAGCGGGAACTTTTGTAGGTGATGAAGCAGAAAATATTATTGATTTCCGTGCCTCTTATGCACGTATCGGCAATGTGGATAAGCGATTGGTGCAGGGCTTGAATTTCTTGAATAAAGATTATAATTATGATACAGAAACTTTGACGGAAGATAATACAAAGTTTACAATCAGCAATTTGAATGAAAAGAATGAAATTGTTCCGTTATATACAAATATAAAAGAAGACCGTCAGCTTACAAAGGAAGATGTATTTAATTATTATGAACTTAGTACAATCGGTAAGTCAAGCAATCAGGAAATCGAAATCTTTCAGCTTTATTCAGACCGTCCGCAGGAATACGGTACTGTTGGCTGGGTTGGTGTAGGTGATATGTCTAACAACGTATTTGTTCCGTGTTATCCAATGCTTTTAGATGATATTTATGAGGGATATCAGACAAGTACAGCTGTTGTAACAAAATCAGACACAAGACCGGAAGGCTTTGCTTCCTGGGATGCAAGAAGAAACCAATATGTAGCATATCCGGAAAGCTGGAGAGATTCTTACTACTTTACTTTTGAAGGACTTGGCGGTTATATTCAGTATGCAGAAAAGATTGACGGAACTCCGGTTAGTGATGAGGATAAACAGTATGTAAGAGGAACTTTAGACGAATTGCAGAGAGACTTTTATGATGACCTTGTTACTATGGATGAACTTCAAAAATCCAGCAATCCAAGAGATTTAGCAACTCAGAATTGCATGGAAATGGCTGAACGTTCTCATAAATTGGGACTGGAGTTAGTTGACTATGTTACCGGCGAAATAGAAGACGGCTGGAATGCTACAGAAGACGGCTGGAAATATTATGAAGACGGAAAGAAAGTAGTTGGCTGGAAAGCAATTGATGGAGAATGGTATTACTTTGACAGAGATGGAATTATGGAAACCGGTTGGGTATCCGTAGATGGACATTGGTATTATCTGAATACAGACGGAAGCATGGAAACAGGCTGGGCATCTGTAGATGGACATTGGTATTACCTGAACGCAGATGGAAGCATGGAAACAGGCTGGGCATCCATCGGAGGAAAATGGTATTATCTGAATGCAGACGGAAGCATGGAAACAGGCTGGGCATCCATCGGAGGACATTGGTATTACCTGAACGCAGACGGAACAATGGAAACAGGCTGGGCATCCATCGGAGGAAAATGGTATTATCTGAATGCAGACGGAACAATGGAAACAGGCTGGGCATCCATTGGCGGATATTGGTATTACCTGAATGCAGATGGAAGCATGGCAACAGGTTGGAAATCTGTAGGAGGCAATTGGTATTATCTGAACGCAGATGGAACAATGGCAAGTAGTCAGTGGATTGATGGCTACTATGTGGATGCATCTGGAAAGATGGTATAGATAAGATTGAAAAAATAAGCGATTTTTAAAATAGGGGTTCTGAACGCCTTATAAAATAAGAATTAAAGATTTCGAAAAATATTAAATTTAAAAGGAGATTCGGCTTATGAGAAAAAATTTTACAAAAAAGATGGTAGCGTTTAGTCTTGCAGCTACAGTTGTAGCTACAGGTATAACACCTGTTTCTGTATCTGCACAAAAGCTTGCGTCACCAACAGACTACAGTAATCCTAAAAATTGGAACGTTCGTCACACGGTGAAAGATATTTATGGTATGCTTGACGAATTAGAAAAGGCGTATCCTGAGTATGCTGAACTTAGTTCTATCGGAAAAACAACAAAAGAAAATGATATTAAACTTCTCACAATTACCAACGAGAATTCAAAAAACAAAAACAAAAAAGGTGTTGCTTATGTGGCAAATATCCACGGTGATGAAAGAGAATCCGGAGAAAGTGCTGCTTATACAGCAGCATGGCTGTTAGAAAACCTTGATGACCCGGTGGTAAAGGAAATGCTGGAAAGAAATATCATTTATATTATTCCTATACTGAATCCGGACAGTCATAATATCTTTGAGTATTTCGTTCGCGGAACCAGCCAGTTATTAGATAAAAACGGCGATGGTATCCCAAGTAATGACTTATATGCAGATATTACAGGTGACGAGTGGATTGGTTATCTTTATACAACTGATGAAAGCAAAACAAGAACTGGTGATATCGGATATGAATCGAAAGATTTAGATGGAAATGGTTGGCTCGGTGACGATTCCTGGGCTAGCGGTTATGACATTAACCGTAACTTTGATTTCCAGTGGGCTCCTGAACATGCCGGAACAAGCGGCGGTCCTGAAGCTGCATCCGAAATCGAAACACAGCATATTCAAAATTTCCTTAAAGACACACCTTTAGATGCTTTGGTAACTGTTCATACCGGTATTCAGGCTGTATTATATCCATGGGGATATCGCGATACAGATCAGTCAAATCCTGAAGAAGTTGCAGATATTGAGTTTATGGCAAACACAGCTGAAAAAATGAGAAAAGCAATTGAACAGACTACTGAAAGAAACTACTATGTAAGTAATTCTTACCATGATTATCAGACATATTCTGAATTGTTAGATTACGCTTATGGCGTACATGGAATTCATACTTACACTATGGAAGTTATTTGTGAAGGTTATGACGAATCTGTAAGTTATAAACCTGATCGTAATCCTGATGCTTACGAAAATCCAGAAAACTTCGATATCTGTCTGTGGAATGATCCAAAATGGGAAGGAAGCCGCAAAGAATATATTCCTTACGAAGATTTTGTTGAAATCATGGAAAAAAATGGTTTAAGTCCTGAAACTGTAAAAGTTGTAGACAGAACTACAAAAGAAGAAAAAACATTATCAGAAATGAAACCTGCTTATATCTATGTTAGCTCCAGTGAACGTAATCAGCGTAGCACATACGTAGCAGAAGATCAGGATAAGTTGGTAGAAGGTGCAAAAAATGCTTTCCTTGAAATGGTTTCTGCTGAAAACGGAGAGAAAGTAGTTGGCTGGAAAGCAATTGATGGAAAATGGTATTACTTTAACGAATATGGAGTTATGGAAACAGGCTGGGTATCCGTAGATGGAAAATGGTATTATCTGAATGAAGAAGATGGAAGTATGGAAACAGGCTGGGCATCTGTAGGAGGAAAATGGTATTATCTGAATGCAGACGGAAGCATGGAAACAGGCTGGGCATCTGTAGATGGAAAATGGTATTATCTGAACGCAGACGGAAGCATGGAAACAGGCTGGGTATCTGTAGGAGGAAAATGGTATCATTTGGATAACAGTGGAGCAATGGAAACAGGCTGGGTATCCGTAGGAGGAAAATGGTATTATCTGAATGAAGAAGATGGAAGTATGGAAACAGGCTGGGCATCTGTAGGAGGAAAATGGTATTATCTGAATGCAGACGGAAGCATGGAAACAGGCTGGGTATCTGTAGGAGGATATTGGTATTACCTGAACGCAGATGGAAGCATGGCAAGTAACCAGTGGATTGATGGATATTATGTGGATGCATCTGGAAAGATGGCATAAATAAGATTTAAAAATTAATAATTTTAAGTGCAGGGGGCTGATGTTGAAAAACATCAGCCCCCCTGCTTTTGTGTAAAATTAGAAAAAAACTATTGATATTTTAAAAAGTATGTGTTAAAATGAATTCGTTGTTGCAAGACAAAGTCTTACATACAATGCCCAGATAGCTCAGTTGGTAGAGCAGAGGACTGAAAATCCTCGTGTCGCTGGTTCGATTCCGGCTCTGGGCACTCTAATAAAATATATTTTTGACATAGAAAATGGGGCTTAAAATACCGTTGTTAAGGCAGAAGTGCTTTGGCAGCGGTATTTTTTTAAAATAATGAAAGGAGATAGGGAGATGAAATATATTGCACATATAGACGGAGAGAGAATACAAACAATAAAAGAACATTTAGAGGGGACTGCAAAGTTATCAGGAGAATTTGCAGAAAAATTTGGAAAACAGGATTGGGGATATTGTTGTGGAATGCTACATGATATTGGAAAATACTCTATAGACTTCCAAAAAAGGATTTTGGGAGAAAACAATTATAGAATAGATCATTCCACAGCAGGTGCCAGAGTATGCCTGGAAAAAGGAGGGAAATATAGTTTTTTAGAATATTGCATTGCAGGGCATCATGCAGGGCTGCCGGATTATGGGAATAATTATGATGAGAGTACAGACTCAACTTTGTCAGGGAGAAGATTGAAAAAGCTTAGTGATTATCAGGCTTATCAGACAGAAATTGAAGTTCCTGCGATTAATTCTATGCCAATTGATTTGAAAAGAACAGTTAATCCAGATTTTTCTCTTAGTGTTTTTATGAGAATGATATATTCTTGCCTGGTAGATGCTGATTTTTTAGATACGGAAGCATTTATGAAAGAGGGGAAACAGGGGAGAAATTCAGGAGAAAATATAGAAATACTTTTTAAAAAATTAGAAAATTATATTTCAGTCTGGCTTAAAAATCAAGATATAAATACAGTAAATGGAAGAAGAACAGAAATATTAAAGAATTGTTTAGAAATGGGAAAGACAGAGAAGGGACTTTTTCGTTTGACTGTACCGACTGGCGGAGGAAAAACAGTAGCATCACTTGCATTTGCATTACGACATGCGCTAGAAAATAAAATGGATAGAATTATTTATGTAATACCATATACAAGTATTATTGAGCAAAATACAAAAGTATTCCGAGATATTTTAGGAGAGGAAAATGTATTGGAAAATCACTGCAATGTTGATTACGAAAGCTCTGAAGAACTTCTGCCAATGCAACTGGCATCAGAAAATTGGGACAAGCCAATAGTTGTTACAACGAATGTACAGTTTTTTGAATCTTTATTTGCCAATAAATCCTCGAAATGTAGAAAACTACATAATATCGCAAATAGTGTAATTATTTTTGATGAAGCTCAAATGCTTCCAAACGATTATCTGAAACCGTGCATTGCAATGATTGAAGAACTCATTAATAATTATCAGGTGAGCGCTGTTTTATGTACAGCCACACAGCCTGCATTGGCTTCGTTTTTTCATGAGAGGATTTCAGCAAAGGAATTATGTCCAAGAATGGAAGAACAGTTTGAGTTTTTTAAAAGAACAGTTTTTGAGAATGTAGGTGTATTGACGGAAAATGATTTGATACAGAGATTAGAAAAAGAGTATCAGGCGCTTTGTATTGTAAATACCAAAAAGAGAGCACAGAGAATTTATAAACAATTAGAAGGAGATGGCGTCTATCATCTGTCTACCAGTATGTACCCAAAACACAGAAGACGTACATTGCGAGAGATAAGAGAGCGGCTTCAAAAAAATAAAAAATGTATTCTTATTTCAACTAGCCTTGTAGAAGCGGGAGTGGATCTGGATTTTCAATCTGTTTATCGAGAACTTGCAGGAGTGGACTCTATGATACAAGCAGCAGGCAGATGTAATAGAGAAGGATTTAGACCAGCAAAAGAAAGTAAAGTATATATTTTTCAGTTTGAAGGAAAAGAAAATGTTTTAGGGCAAAGGCAGCAAATTGATGTGGCAAAAAGTGTGATTGCTGATAACAGAGATATTTCTGATATGGAAAGTATTACTCAATATTTTGAAATGCTGTATCATATTAAAGGTGATAGCCTAGACAAGAAAAAGATACTGGATGAGTTTCGGAATAAAAGATATAATTTTGCAAAAGTAGGAAAAGAATTCAAATTAATTGAGCAAGATACAAAAACAATTTTTATAAATTATGAGGAGGAGGCAAATGAAACTCTTTGTTTATTAAAGGAGAGAGGATTTACTCGTTCAAGAATGCGTAAAGCAAGTCAGTATTGCATTACAATCTATGAAAATGAATTTAATAAATTGTACAGTATAGGAGCAATTCAACCGATTTCCGAAGATATTGAAGATTTCTATGAATTGAGAGATAAGGAGAAATATACAGAAAAGATAGGATTAGAACTGGAAATTGATGATGGAGCGGCAGTGTTTTTCTGAAAAATGACAAATTGAGAAAAAGTGAAAGAAGCGGTAAATGTATGGCTGTTAAACTGCCGATTTACATTTACCGCTTCTTTGGAATAATTAAGATTAATATCAATGTTTCAATCCACAGATATATCTGACAGGTGTAGTATAACACATAGTTTTTTTTCACTCAAGGATTAAGAGTGCATTTAAAAATTAATAGTAAGAAAAATAAATTTCATTGAAATTATCTTAACAAAATTATTTTGGTGTTGATTTCGTGATACAGGTATGATATATTGAAAATATAGTAAAAGATTGAGAGAAAATCAGAAAAGATAAACAAACTATGTAAAAGGAGAGAATAAATGCTTTTATATCATGGAAGTAATGTTGTCGTGGAATACCCGGAAATTCGAAAAGCAAAATTCAATAAAGATTTTTATTTTGGATTCTATTGCACGAAATATATGGAGCAGGCTGAACGTTGGGCGACTCGATATGGAAAAGAAGGATACATTAATAAATATAAGTATATGCCAAATGAAAAATTAAATTATCTTATATTTGAGAAAATGACAGAAGAATGGCTGGATTTTATAGTAGCCTGTCGTCAAGGAAAATCCCATAAATATGACATTGTAGAAGGTCCAATGGCAGACGATACCATTTATAATTATATCCAGAATTTTATTGATGGTAAAATATCCAGAGCAGCATTTTGGGAATTAGTAAAATTTAAGCATCCTACCCATCAAATTAGTTTTCATACTATTTCTGCACTGGATACATTAACGTTTATAGGAAGTGAGACTGTATATGGCAAGAAAAAATAATAATGCTTTGTTTTTTACATGTAGTTTAATTGAATATATTGGGAGAAAAGTAAAGCAAAAAAGAAGTGAAGTAGTGGAAGCTTTGGGATACGAACGAATAGAGCGAATTTATGAGTATGCGGATGTATTTCATTGTGAACCTATTGAAAAAGTAGCTGATGAATTTATTGAGGAAAGTAACCTTAAATTGGGGACATTTGACAATGAAAAACAATGTAAATATGTAATTCCAGATTATTGGAGCATAGGTGAAGTGTATGAAAGACTAATAGAAGATATTTATGCAGAATGTGAAATTGTGAAAGGAATATGGGAAGTCTATCGTTCATGGATTGATGAGCATATTTCAGATTACAATACAGATTTTTATTATCAGCCTAGAGATTATATTGCCGCATGTTATGAGGAAGGAAAGGTACTATAGTGATGAAAGAGGTGAAGTTTGAAACAAAGAGATAGTGGTTAGAGGAAAATAAAATTGTATGGCAAACAA
>UQAX01000019.1 GCA_900539145.1 uncultured Blautia sp. | reverse complement strand
GACGGGTTTCATGACCCCATCGGTGCCTTTCGCAGAAAGGTGGAAAATAATTATGATAATCAGAAAATATGAAGAAAAAGACTGTGAAGATTTGGCAAAACTTTTTTATGACACGGTTCATTGTGTGAATTGCAAAGATTATACGCCAAAACAGTTAAATGTATGGGCTACGGGAGAAGTCGATATAGCAAAGTGGAATAATTCTTTTTTAGCGCATGAGAGTTTTGTTGCAGTAGAAGAAAATAAAATTGTAGGTTTTGGAGACATTGATCATACAGGATATTTAGACAGACTTTATGTACATAAAGATAGGCAGGGAAAAGGAATTGCAACTGCACTTTGTGAAAAATTGGAAAACACAGTATGTACTCAAAAAATTGTGACGCATGCGTCCATTACAGCAAAACCGTTTTTTGAAAAGAGAGGGTATGCTGTGGTAAAAGAGTAGCAGGTTTTTCGAAAGGGAATTGCATTGACAAATTATATTATGGAGAAAGATAAGTAAGTTCTTCGCTTTTGGAAGAACTTACTTTTGAGTTTAACGCATAAAACGAAAAACACCGATAACTTTTCCTAAGATTTGGAAAAATTGATCCTGCTCCACAATAATAGGCTCCATGGTATCATTTTCCGGCTGTAATCGGATGTGACCGTCTTCTTTGTAAAAGGTTTTTACAGTAGCAGAGTCTTCTACCAGAGCTACTATCTTTTGACCATTCTCGGCAGTTTGCTGTTGTTCCACAATCACATAATCCCCATTAAAAATACCGGCATTAATCATACTGTCGCCTTGAACAATTAACATGAAGGTTTTGTTATTTGGCATATATTCAGAAGGGATAGGAAAATATCCATCAATATTTTCTACTGCCAAAAGCGGCTGACCGGCAGAAACCTTTCCGATAATCGGAACGTTTACTGTTTCACGGCGTACCAAATTAAAATTATCATCTACGATTTCAATAGCCCTTGGTTTGGTAGGATCTCTGCGGATATAACCGTTTTTTTCCAGAGTTTCTAAATGAGAATGTACAGATGAAGTAGATTTCAAATGTACGGCTTCACAAATTTCTCTTACAGAAGGGGGAAAACCACGATTTAAAATTTCATTTTTCATATATTCTAAAATTTCAGATTGTTTCTGACTAATCTTTCCATATTCCATACGTTGTACCTCCGAGATACATTTTAAAAAGATAAAATGTAGTATTCTACAACAATCATATCACATATTTGCGGATAATGCAAACAAATATTCGGAATACGTGTTCGGTATTTTGCCGAATATTTGTTCGAAAACTATTGACAAACGTATGTTCTTATAATATAATGAGTTCATAACAAACAAATGTTCGCAAAGATTATGAATTAGGAGGATGATAAGATGAATAGAAGAATAAGAAAAGAGAAAGTAGGAGTAAAAGGACTTCTTGTTGCAGTTTTTATAATCGGATTTCTTGTGTTTCTTTTGTTTCAAACATCAAATATAGCGAATGCAGGAACACCGAATTCTGTTCGCCATAAATATTATACCAGTGTGGAAATCGAGTCAGGAAGTAGTTTGTGGGAGATAGCCGAAGAATATATGACCGAGGAATATGACTCCGTAGAGGACTATATTAAAGAAGTAAAACAAATCAATCATTTAACAGAAGACTTGATTTATGAAGGTGCATATTTATGTGTCCCATATTATTCATCAGAAATAAAGTAGAAATGAGAATAATTGCATTGTCATACTATTTTTTCAATGGTATAATAAAAGTATCAAAAGGACTGTACTGTATGTAAAAGGAGGTTGATTACAATGAAAGCAAAGAAACTCCAAATAATAAAAATATGTCTTCTTGTAGTGGCAGTTGTATTTCCTGTATCAATCTGTATTCTGCCTTCCTTAAATACTTTTCAGACAAACTTCTGGATATGGGTGGGGTATGTAGTCTATTTATTATTTACAATTTTTTTCATAAGTATGTTTCGGGGACATAAATATGACACAAAGGATGTAGATAATAAGGAAATCGAAATTACACAGGAACTATTAAAAGAGAGAAATAAGTGGGGCAGTTTTTTGTAGAAAAAATTCTAAGATAAAAACGGTGGCAGAAAGTAAGTATTCATAAGATATACATATTTTTCTGCCACCATTTTTTATAAGTGTATTTTAGGAATATAAAGTTCCTTTTAAATAGTCAATAAATTGCTGTGCAGTTCGTCCCGAAAGACCGCCGTGTTGCAATTCCCAAATATTTGCTTTTGCCAGTATTTCATCTTCCGGCATATTGATTTCATTTCGTTTTGCCAGAGCAAGTACAATGTTCTGGAATTCTTTTTTCTCCGGTGAACCAAAATAAATAGTAATACCAAAACGAGAAACAAGAGATAATTTTTCCTGTACTGTATCGTTGGTATGTAAATCATCGTCACGTTCACTCTTATCACGAAAGCTTTCACGTATAAGATGTCTTCGGTTTGAAGTAGCGTAAATCAATACATTGTTGGGCTTTTTCTCCAGTCCGCCTTCGATAACAGCCTTTAAGTATTTATATTCGACTTCAAAATCTTCAAAAGACAAGTCGTCCATATAAATAATAAATTTGTAGTTTCTGTTTTTAATTTGAGCGATTACATCGTTTAAATCCTGAAATTGATGTTTATATACTTCGATAATACGCAGTCCTTTTTCATAATACTGATTGAGAATTGCTTTGATACAGGTGGATTTTCCTGTTCCTGCATCACCAAATAGAAGACAGTTATTGGCGGGCTTTCCTGCCAGAAAGGCTTCCGTATTATCGGTGAGTTTTTTCTTTTCTAATTCGTATCCCACCAAATCGTCAAGTTTTACATGAGCAACTCTGGTAATGGGAATAATTTCGGTTGCCTGAGCCGGATTTTTATGTTCCAGACGAAAAGCTTTATGAAGCCCCAGCTTTCCTACTCCAAAATCTTTATAAAAGTCAACGATATGCTCCATAAATTCTTCCGGTGAAGCAGAATTTTCCAAAAGACTGCTCAAAGTAGAAAGTCTGCCGGAAATACGCTCGTTGACATATAATCCTCTCTGATGTTCTGTTTGGTAATTGCTGATTAAGTTACAGCAAGAGGAAGCTCCGTAAAAGCTTTCAAAAGCAGAAAAATCCAAGTGAAATAAATCTTTAAAAATCGCAAAATCATGGAGAGCCAGCGCATTTAAAGACGGGCTGTGTGTCAGCCCTGTTATTTCACAGGAAACACTGAAAGCATTTTCATGATTGACTAAGAGCCATGTAAGGTAATGGTTCCATAAATCACCCCGAAAACCATAGTCATTTGCCATTTCTACTAAACGGTTCATGCAGCTATAAAAAAGAGATTTTGATTTTTCCGGTGATTCGGGTTCTTTACAGCAGATAGATAAAGCATCTGTCATGTCTTTTAAAATATCTCCGTGAGGAAAATTTCGATATAAAATACACTCATCAATATGAAACATAAAGTAACTCCTTTCAATAATTTCCGTGGATACGGAGGTTTTGCACTTCAAAATTCAAACCGCATAAAGCATTCTTTACAGCGCTGTCACTTAAATTTCCTTCAAAGTCTACGAAAAAACGGTACTCCCAGTTTCGATTGGTAATTGGTCGAGATTCAATTTTTGTCATATTTAAACCGTTGTAAATAAAATGAGACAGACTGTTGTATAAGCTTCCGCTTTCATGAGGCAGTTCATAGCTAACACTGATTTTAGAAGCATCTTTTTGATAAATTTTATTTTTCGTGACAATAATAAAGCGAGTGGAATTTTCCGGATTAGAGAAAATTCCTTCTTTTAAAACAGAAAGTCCAAAATATTCGGCAGCATAAGGACTTGCAATGGCTGCCTGTGTCTTATCCTTTTCCAATGCAACTTTTTTTGCAGCGGCAGCGGTATTGCTGAAATCATGTGTACACCAGTTTTCATTGCTGTCCAGAAATTCTCGGCACTGCATTAAGGCCTGTGGGTGAGAATATACATGTTGAATGTCGGAAAGGGTACTTCCCGGTATACCCGCTAAAACATGCTGGCAAGGGATAATTTGTTCTCCTACGATAACATGGTCGTAGGCAGTAAGCAAATCGTAATTGTCCTGTACAATGCCGGCGGTTGAGTTTTCAATAGGAAGTACAGCATAGAGTGCACGACCATGTTTGATTTCTTCCATAGCATCTTTCCATGTGTCTACATGGTAACTGCGAATAGAAGAACCGAAGAAGCAGCGCATAGCAGCATGGCTGTATGCTCCTTCCACTCCTTGGAAGACAACACTTACATTTTCTTTTTCCAGTTTTTCCACAGGAGTAAAGAGATTTTTTTGAAATATTCCATGTTCTTGAAGAAGCTGGTATTGGCGTTTTCTGCTGATGGACATAATTTGTTGATATAATTCCTGAATACCGCAGCGGTTAAAATTACTGTGGGCTTTTTCTGACACAGACTGTAATTTTTCCAGTTCTCTGTTTCGGTCAAAAACAGGTTTTTTATTTTCGATTTTAAAGCGTGCGACTTGTTCTGCGATTGCCATTCTTTTTTCAAATAAAGCGGTCATCTGCTCATCAATATCATCTATTTCTTTTCTTAAATCCTGTAAATTCGGTATCATTATAGAAATCCTTTCTAAATCCATAATCTATGAGCACTATGATACACCGCCAGTTTAAACTGTGCAAGTTTTTTGTATAAAAATGGTATTTTCGTTTCATAATACAAGGAAAGTAAATAAGGAGAAAGAGAACATGAAGGGTGATTTTTTAAAATGTGGAGTATTAGGATGGGGAATGGAAATTTTCTGGACAGGTCTGCATGCTTTAGGCAGTGAGAATTGGAAATTGACAGGTTATTCTTCATTATGGATGTTTCCCATATATGGAATGGCAGCGTTTATCGGGCCTCTTTCAAAGAAGATGAAGAAACTGCCATTGGCATTTCGAGGCGGTGTTTATATGGCGGGGATTTTTACAGTGGAGTATTTTTCCGGTATGTTTTTAAAGCATTATAATATGTGTCCGTGGGATTACAGCAACAGCCCTTTTCAGTACAAAGGAGTTATTCGGCTGGACTATGCACCGGTATGGTTTTTGGTTGGAATAATCTATGAAAAATTCTTGAAATGTAGAGATAACTGTTATATGATAGTACGTGATGATAAAGCTTGAGAACACATAGGAGGTAATCTATGAGACACTTAATGAGTCCGTTGGATTTGACCGTAGAAGAATTGGCAAAAGTGCTGGATCTTGCCAATGATATTGAAAAAAATCCAGAGAAATATGCCCATAAATGCGATGGGAAAATCTTAGCAACCTTGTTTTATGAACCAAGTACAAGAACACGTTTAAGTTTTGAGTCTGCCATGATGCGTCTGGGAGGAAAAGTTTTAGGATTTTCCAGCGCAAACTCAAGTTCCGCTGCAAAGGGAGAAAGTGTGGCAGATACTGTACGCACAGTGTCCTGTTATGCTGATATCTGTGCCATGCGCCATCCAAAAGAAGGTGCACCGTTGGTTGCGTCTATGGCATCTGAAATTCCTGTTATCAATGCAGGTGATGGAGGACATCAGCATCCTACACAGACACTTACGGATTTACTTACTATCCGTTCTTTGAAGGGAAGACTGGATAATATTACAATCGGTCTTTGCGGAGACTTGAAATTTGGCAGAACCGTTCATTCTTTAATTGAGGCATTGGTGCGGTATGATGGTGTGAAATTTGTTTTGATTTCTCCAGAAGAACTTCGTATTCCTGATTATATTCGCGAGGATGTTTTAAAAGCCAGCGGTCATGAATTTGTAGAAGTAGAACGTTTAGAGGAAGCTATGCCAAGTCTTGATCTTCTGTATATGACACGTGTACAGAGAGAACGTTTCTTTAACGAAGAAGACTACGTGAGAATGAAGGACTTTTATATCTTAGATAAAGCAAAAATGGCGCTGGCAAGAGAAGATATGTTGGTGCTCCATCCATTGCCAAGAGTAAATGAAATTTCTGTAGAGGTAGATACTGATCCAAGAGCAGCTTATTTCAAACAGGTACAGTATGGTGTTTACGTGAGAATGGCATTGATTTTAAGCTTGTTGGGAATGGGGGTAGACTTATGTTAAATGTAGGCCGTTTAAGTGAAGGTGTGGTTTTAGACCATATTAAAGCAGGGAAGAGCATGACAATTTATGATGACTTAAAGTTGGATACATTGGATTGCTGTGTGGCAATTATCAAAAATGCCAGAAGTGATAAAATGGGACGTAAAGACATTATTAAAGTAGAATGTCCCATCGATTCATTAAATTTAGATATTCTGGGATTTATCGACCATAATATTACGGTAAATATTATTAAAGACGGAGAAATTGTAGAGAAGAAGGAACTTTCTCTTCCAAAAGAAATCCGAAATGTGATTCGCTGTAAAAATCCACGTTGTATTACTTCTATTGAACAGAAACTGGATCATGTATTTATTCTGGCAGATCCTGAGAAGGAAATATATCGTTGTAAATATTGTGAAGAAAAGTACAGAGGAAACAGAAATAAATAAAGTTTACCGGCAGTCATCTGGAAGCAGAGTCTGCCGGTTTCTTTAGAGGGAGGGAGTTTATGAAAGAAAATGTAAAAGGACATGTATTGGCATTGTTTACCATTTGTGTCTGGGGAACGACTTTTATTGCGACAAAGGTCTTATTAAAGGCATTTACACCCATTGAAATTTTATTTATGCGTTTTTTGATGGGGTATTTTATACTTTTACTCATGAACCATCAGGGTTTATCTGTAAGCAACAGAAAACAGGAATTGTATTTTATTGGTGCAGGGATTACCGGAGTGACTTTTTATTTCCTTTTGGAGAATATTGCCTTGACGTATACTTATGCTTCTAATGTAGGGATTATTATTGCCACAGCTCCTTTTTTTACTGCGATTTTAGGGAGAATATTTTTAAAAGAAGAAAAGTTGAAAACAGGATTTTTTATAGGATTTCTTACAAGTATTACCGGAATTATTCTCATTAGTGTACATGGGAGCAGTGCTTTTTCTTTAAATCCGAAAGGAGATATTTTGGCATTTCTGGCGGCATTTGTATGGGCTTGTTATTCTGTGCTGGTGAAAAAAATCGGTTCTTTTGGAATTTCCGTTATTCAAAGTACACGCCATATTTTCTTTTATGGTATTTTCTTTATGATTATCCCGGTATTTCTTATGGGATTTGAATGGAGATTAGAAAGATTTCGTAATCCTGTCTATTTAGGTAATATGTTATTTTTAGGAATTGGAGCTTCTGCCCTTTGCTTTGTGACATGGAATTTGGCGGTAAAGCTTTTAGGTGCAGTACGTACGGCTGTTTATTTATACCTTTCTCCTGTTGTAACAATTATCGCTTCTGCTTTTGTTTTAGGAGAAAAAATAACGGTTGTATCAGCAATCGGAGCAGCCTTGGTCTTTGCCGGACTTATTTTATCAGATAAAGGAAAAGGGAAAAATTAGAAAAAGCTAGACATTTTATGCATGAAAGGCTATTATTTATTTCATAGGAAATTTCGTCCTATGAAATAAATAATGCTCCGCGAAGATGCGCAGCGCGCGGAGATGAAAGTATCACTTTGTGAACCGCTCGCGCGCGGAGATTGCGCTATTGCGCAATCTTTTTTACGTTGTGTAAAAGAATATGCTCAGGAGGATATGGAATGAAAAAAGTTGTGAAATTCGGTGGAAGTTCTCTTGCCAGTGCAGAACAGTTTGAAAAAGTAGGGAAAATTATTCGTGCAGATGAAAGCAGAAGATATGTTGTTCCGTCTGCACCCGGAAAACGTTTTTCAGAGGATACAAAGGTTACGGATTTACTTTATGCCTGTTATGAGGCAGCAGACGATGAAGAGAGATTTCAGAAGATTTTAGAAGAAATCAAAGCTCGCTATCAGGAAATTATTGACGGATTGCAGATTTCTATGTCATTGGAAAAGGAATTCGAAGAAGTAAAAGAGAACTTTAAAAATCAGATTGGAAAAGAATACGCTGCGTCCAGAGGGGAATATTTAAACGGAAAAATCATGGCGGCGTATTTGGGCTATGAATTTGTGGATCCGGCAGAAATTATCCGTTTTGACGGAAACGGACAGTTTGACGCAGGAATTACAGAGCTTTTGGTTGCCAAGAAATTAAATAACATAGAACGGGCAGTTGTACCGGGATTTTACGGCGCAAAGGAAAACGGGGAAATCAAGACTTTTTCCAGAGGCGGTTCAGATATTACCGGTTCTATTCTTGCAGGAGCTTTAGATGTAGACCTTTACGAAAACTGGACAGACGTTTCCGGAGTTATGGTAACAGATCCGAGAATTGTATCAAATCCAAAGTCCATTGATACCATTACTTATCGTGAGCTTCGAGAGCTTTCTTACATGGGAGCAACGGTTCTTCATGAGGATGCAATTTTTCCTGTAAGAAAAGCAGGCATTCCGATTAACATCAAAAATACCAATGAGCCGGAAGCAGAAGGAACGATGATTGTAGAAGATACCTGCAAAAAACCGCTGTATACCATTACCGGTATTGCCGGAAAAAAAGGGTTCTGTTCTCTGTTTATTGAAAAATCTATGATGAATGCGGAAATCGGTTTTGGACGAAAGGTATTACAGGTATTAGAAGAACAGGGGATTTCCTTTGAGCATATTCCGTCAGGAATTGATACTATGACTGTGTTTATCCATCAGGATGAGTTTGCAGAAAAAGAGCAGCAGGTAATTGCAGGCGTACATAGAACCGTAAATCCGGACTACATGGAATTAGAGTCAGATTTGGCTTTGATTGCCGTAGTTGGTAGGGGCATGCGTTCAAACCGTGGTACTGCTGCAAGAATTTTCGCTGCGCTTGCACATGCCAATGTCAATGTTAAAATGATTGATCAGGGTTCCAGTGAGTTAAACATCATTGTAGGCGTGAAAAATGAAGACTTTGAAGTGGCAATTAAAGCGCTGTATGATATTTTTGTAGAAACACAGATTTAAGAGGTGATTTCGTGAAATTAGTAATTATTGAACCGTTAGGTGTAGAAAATGAGAAGCTCTTGGAAATAGCAGAGGAAAAGATTTCCAAAGACGTAGAAATTGTATACTATGACACAAGAGTAACTGACACAGAGACTTTAATTGAGAGAGGAAAAGACGCAGACATTCTTGTAGTGGCAAATCTTCCTTTAAGTGAAGAAGTGATAGAAGGCTGTGAAAAATTAAAACTTTTGTCAGTTGCTTTTACGGGTGTGGATCACATTCCTTTGGAATTATGTAAGAAAAAGGGAATTTGTGTATGCAACTGTGCCGGATATTCTACGGCAGCCGTATCCGATTTGGTTTTTGGCATGTTGATTTCTTTGTATCGCAGGATTGCACAGTGTGATACTGCTGTGAGAAACCAAGGGACAAAAGACGGTTTAGTGGGATTTGAGCTGGAAGGCAAGAAATTCGGTATCGTGGGCGCAGGGGCAATCGGAACAAGAGTAGCCCGTATTGCAAAGGCCTTTGGATGTGAAGTCTATGCGTACAGTAGAACCCCAAAGGAGATAGAAGGTGTAAAATTTGTAACACTGGAAGAACTTTTATCTGTCTGTGATGTTGTTTCTTTACATGTGCCTTTAAATCAAGAGACAACACATTTGATAAACAAAGAAAAACTGGCATTGATGAAAGAAAATGCAGTGCTTATCAATACTGCAAGAGGTCCTGTTGTGGACAGCGAAGCTTTGGCAGAAGCGCTGAATGAAGGAAAAATTGCAGGAGCTTGTGTAGATGTATTTGAAAAAGAGCCACCAGTGGAAAAAACACATCCTTTGTTCCATGCGAAAAATATTCTTGTGACACCGCATGTGGCATTCGCTACAAAGGAAGCTATGGTGAAACGTGCGCATATTGCATTTGAAAATGTGAGAGCGTGGGAAAATGGAAAACCGCAGAATGTAATGTAAGGAAAAACGATTTTCTCTTGACAGGGGAAGTCGTTTTTATTATACTTTAAGTGTACTAGGATACACAGTACACTTAATACGAGTTGTCATACACTGGGAAAGGAGGAAAGACCTTGATTGTTATTGATTACCGAGATCGAAAACCCATATATGAACAAATTGTGGAAAAATTTCAAATGCTGATTATTAAAGGAGTTTTGGAGCCGGATATGCAAATGCCCTCTGTAAGAGGCTTGGCTACGGAGTTATCCATTAATCCCAATACCATACAAAAAGCATATTCTCTCTTGGAGCAGCAGGGATTTATTTATCCTGTAAAGGGAAGGGGAAACTTTGTTTCAGGAAATCAGGCGTTGGTAGAACAACGGAAAAATATTTTCCTGCAAAAGCTGAAAACGCTGGTAAAAGAAGGAAAAGAGATTGGAATTTCAAAAGAAGAGTGTGTAGAAAAAACAGCAGAATTCTATGAGGAGGTTGAAGCATGATAAAAACAGAAAAGTTATCCAAAGCATTTGGCTCTTTGCAGGCAGTGCATGAAGTATCATTGAAAATTTCGGATAACAGTATTTTTGGATTGGCAGGAACTAACGGCGCAGGAAAAAGTACACTTTTGCGTATGTTGGCAGGAGTTTTAAAACAAGATAGCGGAACAATATTTATAGATAATAAACCGGTGTACGAAAATCCTTCTGTAAAAGAAGAAATTTTCTTTTTACCGGACGTGGCTTATTTTTTTCAAAACGCAACTATGAAAGAGATGGTTCAGTATTATGCCATGTATTATCGAAAATACGATAAAGAGCGTTTTCATAAACTGGCTGCGAATTTGGGATTAGATGAAAAAAGAAAAATCAGCACCTTTTCAAAGGGAATGAAACGACAGGCGGCATTACTGCTGGGAATATGTTCAGGTACAAAATATCTGTTTTGTGACGAGACCTTTGACGGCTTAGACCCGGTTATGCGTCAGGCGGCAAAGAGTATTTTAGCTTATGAGGTTTCTGAAAGAGAATTTACACCGATTATTGCTTCTCATAATCTGCGTGAGCTGGAGGATATTTGCGACCATGTAGGACTGCTGCACAAAGGCGGCGTTCTTTTGTCAAAAGACGTAGAGGATATGAAGCTGCATATTCACAAGGTACAGTGTGTGATACCGGATGAGAAAGAGGAAGAAGAATTATTGCAGGAATTGAACGTGATGCAGTATGAGAAACGCCTTTCGCTTTTGACTATGGTAGTGCGAGGGGAACGAGAGGAAATTATGAGGAAAATCAATGACAGAAAACCTTTGTTTGCAGAGGCAATTCCCTTAACTTTAGAAGAAATCTTTATCAGCGAAACGGAGGTGGCAGGATATGACATCAAGAAATTATTTATTTAATAGCATAAAGGAAAATATTCGGAGAAATTTTTATTTATTTATTCTTATAACTTTAGGTTTTTTTGCGGTATTCCCGTTACAGACAATTATGGCATTAGACAGGGCAAAAGCAATTATTCCTATGGAAGATGAAATTAACCCGATAAAGATGGAATTTTTAAATTGTATTGGAGTAGAAAATAATTTGGCAACAATTTTTATTGGAATAGTTGCTGTTTTGCTGGGGGTTATGGGCTTTTACTACCTATATTCCGGTGAAAAAACAGATTTTTACCATAGCCTTCCTTTAAAAAGAGAGGAACTTTTTGTTATTCCTTTTTTTAGTGGCTTCTTTATGTTCTTGGTGCCTTACTTAGTCAATGTGGGTATTACCTATTTGATTGGTATCGGCTATCATGGAGTCAGCGCACAAAGCAGCATTCAGGCTCTGGTTGCAATCGGTATGAATATTTTGTTTTTCCTTGAGTTATATGTGTTTGCAATTTTAGCTATATTGTTGACGGGAAATTTATTTACAGGTCTCCTTGCCTTTCTAGGCTTTATGTCTTACGGATGGATTGTATATGGGGCATATTTTTATATGAATAATATGTTTTTTGATACTTTAGCGCAGTTTCAAGAACCGGGGATTACAAAGTATTTAAGTCCAATTGTGTCACATTTAGATGCAATAGACCTTTGGGCAGCAGAAATAGGTGACATCAGAGGATATGTGATTTATGCGGTGATTTTAATTGTTGTGGTTTTAGCAGCAGATGTGTGTATTTATAAAGTAAGACCTTCTGAGAGTTTTCATAAATCCATTGCCTTTCAGAAGTTTCAGCCAGTGATTAAAGTTTGTGCAGTATTGCCGATTTCTGTTCTAATCTCTCTGTTTTTCAGTGCGGGAATGGAACATGAGTTTTTGTGGCTGTGTGTATCTGTGATTTTAGTATCACTTATTTTGTCCTGTGTGTTTGAATTTTTATTTACTATGGATATTCGCAAATGCATTCGCCCAAAAGCTTCAACTGGTGTGATTTTGGCAGTGTTGGCAGTAGTTCTAGCAGGATATAAAATTGACATTTTAGGTGTGGATGCGTATTTACCTGAAAAAGAAGAGGTGGATACCATGTCTGTTTATTTTACCAGTATCAATGAAAGAGCAAATTATCCAATGAAATATCCGGTAGGAGCGGATAATCAGATGGAGAGAAATCAGACAAAAGATTTTGATGCTATCTATGAGATGGCAAAGATTGGTGTGAATTATTATAAGAATCATGATAAGCAAAGCACTGATATCAATCCGGCTTTTCTTCGGGCGCAAAGTACATGGGCTCTTACAGAAGAGGATGAAAGCGTTATGGTATCCGTATACATTCGCTATCATTTGAAAAACGGAAGAACGGTAAACAGGGCTTACTATCTGCCGGAAAGCAAAGAGATTTTAGCCTTGGCATCTGATATTTATGATAACTGGGATTATAAAAAAACAATGCTGCCTACCAGCTATGTATCAGAAGATGATATAGAATATTTATACGTAAAAGATATTTTTGATAAAAGACTTCAGGTTAATGCAACAGAAGATGTGATAGATAATATTTATAAAACCTATAAAGGGGAGTTGGAAAGTATGACTTTAGAAGAAAGCTCCAAAGATAGGATTTTGGGCTATTTATCCGTAGAAGAAAAAATTGAGGAAAATTATAATCAGACAACCGATTTTCCTATTTATGAAAGCTTTACCAAGACGAGGGAACTTCTGGAAAATGCAGGACAACCTTTAAAAGAACTTTCTTCGGACGAAATTCTGAGTATTACTTGTTATGGAACAAAAAGTAATGGCGATTATGTAGAAGAAGTAATTACTGATAAGGCGGAGATTGAAGAAATCCTTCCAAGTCTTACTTATGAAATGGGACACTATGGATTGGGAAGCAAAGTGAGCTATGAGCTTAATTTTAATATTTTGTTTGAAGATAGAGGAACCCAGATGCAGAGTAATTTATATATGATGGAAGGGGAAGCTTTAAATAATCTTTTAGAAAAAATGAATATTGACTAACCATTTGAATAAAAAAGAAGGAGTTGCCGTTTCGGATATATATCTGATGCGACAACTCCTTTTTGCAGCCATTGACAAGCATAAGAAAACAAGGGTACAATAGAATTAAAATTTGCAAGAAAATCGGGAGTAAGGAATATGAGCAGACGATTAAATTTAGAAGATGAAAAAGAATTGATGGCACTTGGAAAAGCCCTTTCTTCTGAGATTAGAATTCGCATTTTGGAGCTTTTGCAAAAAGAGCCCCTTTGTGTAAATGAAATTGCAGAAATATTGGAAATCCCTCCGTCTTCCGCTGCGCTGCATGTGCGTGTGCTTCAGGAGGCGAATTTAATCCGTACAGAGCTGAAACCGGGAATTCGTGGTTCTATGAAGCTTTGTATTCTTCAGGAAACCAGTATTTTACTGCATTTGGAAAAAAGAGAAACGAAAAAACGAGAAGAAATTATTTCCATGCCCGTGGGAAATTATGTGGACTATAAAATTACACCTACCTGTGGAATGGTAAATGAAGAAGAATATATTGACGGAGAAGATGAGCCAAGATGCTTTTATGATCCCAGACGGACAACGGCAAAGCTGGTGTGGTTTTCTTCCGGTTATCTGGAATACCGTTTTCCCAATGCAGGACTGCAAAGAGCCGATGCAAAGGCAATGGAATTTTCCGCAGAGCTGTGTTCGGAAACAGCAGATTATAATTTGGATTGTCCCTCTGACATTACTTTATGGATTAACGGCATAGAAGCAGGTACATGGACTTGTCCTTCTGACTTTGGAGGAAGACGTGGAAAATTAAATCCTGATTGGTGGGAGGATAAAAATACCCAGTACGGGAATTTGAAAACATGGCGAATTGATGAAACGGGGACGTATTTAGACGAAGAATTGATAAGCAATAAAAGGATTAAAGAATATTCTCTGGCAAAGGGAGAGTATATTTCTGTGCGAATAGGAGTGAAGGAAGATGCCCTTCATGTGGGCGGTGTAAATATTTTTGGAAGCTGCTTTGGGGATTATCCGCAGGACTTGGTAATGAAATTGAAATATTAGGTAAAAAGGTCTTTACAAGGGGAATAGATATGCTATAATTTCATTATAAACACAAAATATAAAATAAAACATAAAAAATGTTTTAAATAAAGCAAAGCTATAATTGGGAGGTAAAGATGGAGAAACAACTATTAGAAAAATTTCAAGAGCTTTATGGGGAAGGAGGAGATATTCGAAGTTATTTTTCGCCGGGACGTGTAAACCTTATCGGAGAGCATACAGACTATAACGGTGGTCATGTTTTCCCTTGCGCTCTCACAATCGGAACTTATGGAGTTGCGAGAAAGAGAGAGGACAGAAAAATTCGTTTCTATTCTGAGAATTTCAGCCGTTTAGGAATTTTTGAAACGAGCTTGGATGATTTAGTATACAGGGAAGAAGCTAACTGGACAAACTATCCAAAGGGAGTAATCTGGACATTTAAAGAAAAAGGTTATGTGGCAGATACAGGATTTGATATGGTGATGTATGGAAATATTCCAAACGGTTCCGGATTATCTTCTTCTGCTTCCGTAGAGCTTTTGATGGGGGTTATTTTGGTAGACCTTTTTAATTTTGAAGGACTTTCCATGATTGACTTGGCTCTGTACGGACAGTATGCGGAAAATAAATTTAACGGTATGAACTGTGGAATTATGGATCAGTTTGCTATTGCTATGGGAAAAGAAAATCACGCTATTTTCTTAGATACCGGAAATTTGCATTATGAATATGCGCCAATTCAGATGGAAGGGGCAAAAATTGTTATTGCAGCCAGCAATAAAAAGAGAAAACTGACAGACTCAAAATATAATGAAAGACGTGCAGAATGTGAAGAAGCGCTGGCAGATATTCAGAAACACGAGAATATTCAGGCGCTTGGTGAGCTAACAGAAGAAAAATTTGAAGAAGTGAAAGATTTTATTGCAAATCCAATCTGTCGTAAAAGAGCAAAACACGCTGTGTATGAAAATCAGAGAACTATTCAGGCAGTAAAAGCTTTGAAAGAAAATGATTTGGAAACCTTTGGAAAGCTTATGAACCAATCTCATATTTCGCTTCGTGATGATTACGAAGTGACAGGAAAAGAACTGGATACGCTTGTTGAAGCAGCTTGGAAACAGGATGGAGTAATCGGTTCTCGTATGACAGGCGCAGGCTTTGGGGGATGTACAGTCAGCATTGTAAAAGAAGATAAAATTGACTCTTTTATTCAAAAGGTGGGCGAAATTTATGAGAAAGAAATCGGCTATGCAGC
This sequence comes from uncultured Blautia sp., assembly GCA_900539145.1. Taxonomy (GTDB): domain Bacteria; phylum Bacillota; class Clostridia; order Lachnospirales; family Lachnospiraceae; genus Blautia. Next base: position 29,095 of record UQAX01000019.1, on the reverse strand, counting down.
AGATTTTTATGTAGTAGAAATCGGTGACGGTTCCAGAAGAATTCAGTAAACAAGAAAGGTGAAAAAATGTTAAATAAAGATATCAGAGATTTAGTACAATACGGTATGGAAGCAGGGCTTGTGCCTGCATGTGAAAAAAATTATACAATCAATTTACTGCTTGATTTGTTTCATGAAGATGATTACGAAGAGCCAACAGAAGAATGTAATACAGATTTAGAAGGAATTTTAAAAAATCTTTTAGATGAAGCAGTGAAAAGAAATATTATTGAGGATAGCATTGGATACAGAGATTTGTTTGATACAAAAATTATGAACTGTTTGATGCCCCGTCCTTCTCAGGTACAGGAAAAATTCTGGAAAGAATATGAAAAAAGTCCTGAAACAGCTACCGACTATTTTTATAAATTAAGTCAGGACAGCGATTATATTCGTCGTTACCGTATTAAAAAAGACCAGAAGTGGACAGTGGAAAGTCCTTATGGAACGATTGATATTACCATTAACCTTTCTAAACCGGAAAAAGATCCAAAAGCCATTGCGGCTGCAAAAAATGCAAAAGCAAGTACTTATCCGAAATGTCAGCTTTGCATGGAAAATGAAGGTTATGCAGGAAGATTAAATCACCCTGCAAGAGAAAATCACAGAATTATTCCAATTACAATCAATGACAGCCAGTGGGGATTTCAGTATTCTCCTTATGTTTATTATAATGAACACTGTATCGTATTTAACGGACAGCATGTACCGATGAAAATTGAGAGAAATACTTTTGTGAAGCTCTTTGATTTTATTAAGCTGTTTCCTCATTACTTCCTTGGCTCTAATGCAGACCTTCCAATCGTAGGCGGTTCTATTTTAAGCCATGACCATTTTCAAGGCGGTCATTATACTTTTGCAATGGCAAAAGCTCCAATGGAAGAAACGGTAACTATTCCGGGGTATGAAGACGTAGAAGCAGGCATTGTAAAATGGCCGTTATCTGTACTGAGAATTCGCAGTAAAGACGAGAAGCGTCTCATTGATTTGGCAAGCCATGTTTTGGACGTATGGAGAGGATATACAGACGAAGCAGCTTTTGTTTTTGCTGAAACAGACGGAGAACCACATAATACTATTACGCCGATTGCCAGAAAAAAAGGCGATATGTATGAATTGGATTTAACACTGAGAAATAATATTACAACAGAAGAACATCCATTAGGTGTATATCATCCTCATGCAGAATATCACCATATTAAAAAAGAAAATATCGGTTTGATTGAGGTTATGGGATTGGCAGTGCTTCCTGCACGTTTAAAAGAAGAAATGGAACTTCTGGCAGAGTATCTTGTAGAAGGCAAAAATCCTGCTGAAAATGAAGTTTTAGAAAAGCATGCGGCATGGGTAGCTGAATTTGCGCCAAAATACGAGAACATTGCAAAAGAAAATGTCATGGATATTCTTCATGAAGAAGTAGGACAGGTATTTGTTCATGTATTGGAGGATGCCGGCGTATACAAATGTACAGCAGAGGGAAGAGAAGCATTTAAACGTTTTCTGGCTGTATTATAAGGATAAGACAAAAAAGATAGGCATTGCCTGTCTTTTTTGCACTTTGTGTGGTATAATGTTTGCACAAAGTGCAAACCAAGCCAATTTCATTGGCTTTCTGCCGTATAAACGGCAGATTATACCGGCAACTTACGGCTTGAAAAGTAAATACCCTTGCGGGTGCTTCTTTTTCTGTGCACGCGGTATAATAATTGCACTAAAAAATTTTAAGGAGAATACAATGAGGGAAAAAATCCTGCTGATAGATGGACATAGTATATTGAACAGGGCATTTTACGGATTGCCTGATTTGACAAATGCAGAAGGACTTCATACAAATGCAATTTATGGATTTCTAAATATCTTATTTAAAATTTTAGAGGAGGAGAAGCCGGATTATCTTACCGTTGCTTTTGATTTACACGCTCCGACTTTTCGTCACAAACAGTATGAAGCTTATAAAGGTACCAGAAAGCCTATGCCTATGGAACTGAGAGAACAGATACCGGTTATGAAGGATGTACTTTCTGCCATGGGTGTTACCATGATTACAAAAGAGGGATATGAGGCAGATGACCTGTTGGGAACAGTAGCAAAGAAAAGTGAAGAAAAGGGCATGGATGTCACGATTCTTTCCGGGGACAGGGATTTACTGCAGTTGGCATCTTCTCATATTTGTATTCGTATTCCTAAGACAAAAGGCGGAAAAACAATCATTGAAGATTACTATGAAAATGATGTAAAAGAAGCTTATCAGCTTACACCTTTACAAATTATTGAGCTAAAAGCATTAATGGGAGATACAGCAGATAATATTCCGGGACTTCCGGGTGTAGGGGAAAAGACAGCCACAAAAATCCTGCTGGAATATGGAACAGTAGAAAATGCCAAGGCTCATGTAGAGGAATTAAAGCCGAATAAAGCGAAAACAGCTTTCTTAGAGCATTATGATTTGGCTGTGTTAAGTAAAGAACTGGCAACAATCTGCATTGACAGTCCCATTGAATACGACTGGGAAGGTGCGAGAATTCACAATCTTTATACACCGGAGGCGTATGAGTTTTTTAAAGAATTGGAATTTAAAAATTTCCTTTCGCGTTTTGAGGATACAGGAGAAGAAAATAAAATAGAAGAAAGCTTTCGATATATTATAGATTTTACTGAGACAGAGGAAATTTTCAAGAAGGCTTTAAAAGAACCTGTGGTAGGTATTGAGCTTTTAGAAGAAAAAGGACAGATTTTAGGCTTAGGTCTGGCATGGGGAGAAGAAGAAACAGAGGTATACAGCATTTTGCCGCAGGGCTTTGTGACAGAAGAATATCTCATCGGAAAAGCACAGGAGCTTTGCTATGAGGGAAAACTAATTGCTTCTTTAAACATTAAGGCAATGCTGCACTATATGGATTTGAAATCCCATAGTGATATGTTTGATGCAGGACTTGCAGCTTATCTTTTAAACCCTTTGAAGTCAGAATACACTTACGACGATATTGCAAAAGAATTTTTAGGCGAAATGCTTCCTGCCAAGGAAGACTTGCTGGGGAAATTATCTTATGCAAAAGCTGCCAATGAAAAGGAAGAAGAACTAGCAAAAACCGTCTGCTATATGGCATATACTGCTTTGAAATCCAGAACACCGCTTCTTGAAGCTCTGGAAAAGGAAAATATGAAAGAGCTTTATACGGATATGGAAATGCCACTTTTGTTTACCCTTGCAGATATGGAAAAAGAGGGTATTTTAGTAGAGGCAGAGGCGTTAAAGGAGTATGGAGAAAAGTTACAGGTCCGCATTGAAGCTTTGGAAAAAGAAATCTGGGAGCAGGCAGGAGAAGAATTTAATATCAACTCGCCGAAACAGCTTGGCGTAATTTTATTTGAAAAATTAGAGCTTCCCGGAGGAAAAAAGACAAAAACAGGATATTCCACAGCAGCAGATGTGCTGGAAAAATTAGCTCCCGAGCATAAGCTGGTAGCAGATATTTTAGAGTACAGACAGCTTACGAAGTTAAAATCCACTTATGCAGACGGGCTTGCTAATTATATTGCCGAAGATGGCAGAATACATTCTACTTTTAATCAGACCATCACGGCAACCGGCAGAATTAGCAGCACAGAGCCTAACTTACAGAACATACCAGTGCGTACCGAATTGGGAAGAATGCTTCGAAAAGTTTTTATTCCAAAAGACGGCTTTGTATTTTTAGATGCAGATTATTCTCAGATTGAGCTTCGTGTGCTGGCACACATGTCAGGAGATGAGAAGTTAATTCAGGCATACCAAGAAGCGCAGGATATTCACAGAATTACAGCCTCACAGGTCTTTCACATTCCTTTTGATGAAGTGACACCCCTTCAGAGAAGAAATGCAAAAGCCGTAAACTTCGGAATTGTATATGGTATCAGCTCTTTTGGACTTAGTCAGGATTTGAGCATCAGCAGAAAAGAAGCTGCTCAGTATATCGAAAGCTATTTTCAAACTTATCCGAAAATTAAAGGATTTTTAGACGGACTGGTGGAAGAAGCAAAGGAAAAAGGTTATGTTTCTACACTATTTCACAGACGCAGACCTGTACCGGAATTAAAATCCAGCAATTTTATGCAGCGTTCTTTTGGAGAAAGGGTAGCCATGAACTCTCCAATTCAGGGAACTGCGGCAGATATTATTAAAATTGCCATGATACGGGTAAATAAGCGGTTAAAAGAAGAACATTTAAAATCCAGATTGATTTTGCAGGTACATGATGAGCTTTTAATTGAAACAGCAAAAGAGGAAATCGAGGAGGTTTCTACTATTTTGGAGCAGGAGATGAAAGAGGCGGCACACTTATCAGTTGCTCTTGAGATTGATATGCACACAGGGAATAACTGGTACGAAGCAAAATAGCAGATTTACAAAGGAGGAATGGGTATGAGAATTATAGGAGTGACAGGCGGAGTAGGTTCAGGAAAAAGTGCGGTATTAAATTATATAGAAGAACATTTTGACAGCCGAATTGTAAAGGCAGACGACGTGGGGCACTTATTGATGATGCCGGGACGCTCCTGCTATGAACCGGTTATTCAGTTGTTTGGGGAATGGATTGTAAAAGAGGATACTTCTTTAAACAGAGAAGCCATTGCTTCTATTGTGTTTAAAGATCCGGAAATGCTGAAAAAACTGGATGCGATTATACATCCTGCTGTAAAAAAATATATTTTAAAAGAAATTGAAAAATCAAAAAAAGAAGAAACAGAATTTTTCTTTATTGAGTCGGCTCTGCTGTTGGAAGAAAAATATGATGAAATTTGTGATGAGATGTGGTATATTTATTGCGAAAAAGAAGTGCGTATGGAGCGGCTGCGTCATGACAGAGGATATTCCGATGAGAAAATTCAGCGTATGATGGCAAATCAGCTTCCGGATGAGGAGTTTGAAGCTCGATGCGACTTCCAGTTATACAACGATGAAGATGTAGCGCATACTTATCTTCAAATTGAGCGAAAGATGAGAACTTATTATGAATTTATGTAGTATAGCCAGCGGAAGCAGCGGTAACTGTATTTATGTTGGAAGCGATACCACCGGTTTATTGGTAGATGTGGGAATTAGCGGAAAGCGTATTGAAGAAGGACTTCGCAGTATTAACCATACCACAGGCGACTGTAACGGTATTTTGATTACCCATGAACATTCCGACCATATCAAAGGGCTGGGTGTGATTTCCAGAAAGCATAAAATTCCCATTTATTGTACCAGAGGAACTATGGAGGCAATGCAAGGAATGAGCTCTTTGGGAAAGATGCCGGAGGGACTTTTTCATCCTATTGAGGCAAATAAAAAGTTTCAGGTGGGAGACTTAGAGGTACAACCCTTTGCAATATCCCATGATGCGGCAGAGCCAGTGGGATATCGAGTAAATCAAGGACAAAAATCCGTAGGGATTGCAACAGACTTGGGATATTATGACGAGTATATTGTTGAAAATCTGTCAGGTCTTGATGTGCTTCTTTTAGAAGCCAACCACGATGTGAATATGCTGCAGGTGGGAAGCTACCCGTATTATTTGAAGCAGCGTATTTTAGGAAAAAGGGGACACCTTTCCAATGAAACGGCAGGGCGTCTTTTATGCAGACTTTTACACGACCGGATGAAAGCTGTTTTTTTAGGACATTTAAGTCGGGAAAATAATTATGAAGCCCTTGCTTATGAAACTGTATGCTCCGAAGTTACTATGGGAGAAAACCCATGGAAATCTACGGATTTTAAAATTATGGTAGCGCACAGAGAGCAGGTTTCCGATTTAGTGACAGTATAAAAATAAAAGAAATGAGGACAGAAGCATGAAAAAAACCATTATCACAGTAGTAGGACAGGATACCGTAGGTATTACAGCAAAGGTTTGTACTTACCTTGCAGAAAACAATATCAATATTTTAGACATCACACAAACCATTGTAGACGGATACTTTAATATGATGATGATTACAGACACCAGTATGTGTTCCAAGAAAATCAGTGTAATTTCCGAAGAACTGGATGCAGTAGGCAGAGAAATCGGTGTTGTTATTCATGCACAGTTAGAAGATATTTTCACAAAAATGCACCGTATTTAAAAGATGGCAGGAAGAAAGGACAGGAAATTACTATGATTAACATGTATGAGGTAAATGAAACGAACAAAATGATTGAACAGGAAAATCTGGATGTTCGTACTATTACACTTGGAATTAGTCTTTTAGACTGTATTGATGCAGATTTACAGGAATTAAATCGTAAAATTTATGAAAAGATTACCCGTCTTGCCAGCCGTCTGGTAGAAACAGGAGAGGACATTTCAAAGGAGTTTGGAGTTCCCATTGTAAATAAAAGAATTTCCATTACACCCATTGCCCTTGTAGGCGGCGCTGCCTGCAAAACTCCTGAAGACTTTGTGACTCTGGCAAAGACATTAGACAAAGTTGCAAAGGAAGTGGGAGTGAACTTTATCGGCGGATATTCCGCAACAGTGTGTAAGGGAATGACACAGGCAGATGAGCTGTTAATTCGCTCTATTCCGCAGGCTTTGGCTTGTACGGAAAGAGTGTGCAGTTCCGTAAATCTCGGTTCTACAAAGACAGGTATCAATATGGATGCAGTTCGTCTTATGGGGGAAATTGTACTGGAAACAGCAGAATCAACCAAAGAAGACGACTCTTTAGGATGTGCGAAGCTGGTGGTATTTTGTAATGCGCCGGATGACAATCCTTTTATGGCAGGAGCTTTTCATGGGGTAACAGAGGCGGATGCCATTATTAACGTAGGCGTTTCCGGTCCGGGCGTTGTAAAAACAGCTTTGGAGCAAGTACGTGGGGAAAGCTTTGAAATTCTCTGTGAGACTATTAAAAAGACAGCGTTTAAGGTAACTCGTGTAGGTCAGTTGGTGGCACAGGAAGCGTCTAAACGCCTTGGCATTCCTTTTGGAATTGTAGATTTATCTCTTGCGCCTACACCGGCGATTGGAGACAGTGTGGCAGATATTCTCTGTGAAATCGGTCTGGAGTATGCGGGAGCGCCGGGAACAACAGCAGCGTTGGCTCTGTTAAACGATCAGGTGAAAAAAGGCGGTGTTATGGCCTCTTCTTATGTAGGTGGATTAAGCGGAGCTTTCATTCCTGTAAGCGAGGATCAAGGTATGATTGACGCTGTGGTAGCCAATGCTTTAACCATTGAAAAACTGGAAGCCATGACTTGTGTATGCTCCGTAGGACTGGATATGATTGCTATTCCGGGAGATACAAAGGCATCTACCATTTCCGGTATTATTGCAGATGAATGTGCAATCGGTATGGTAAACCAGAAGACAACAGCAGTCCGTATTATTCCTGTTATCGGAAAAGGTGTAGGAGAAACTGTTGAATTCGGCGGTTTACTGGGATATGCACCGATTATGCCGGTCAATCCATATTCCTGCGAGGCTTTTGTCAGCCGTAAAGGAAGAATACCTGCACCAATCCATAGCTTTAAAAATTAAAAATCAAAGAATAATCGGCGGCTTTTGCAAATCGTTTGTAAAGGCTGCCGATTTTTTATTACACTTCACTGTTTCGTAAAGATTGGAAGCAAATAAATCTTTTTCAAAAAGAGAGTAAGCTTCTTTTGGCAATAATTTTTTATAATCGGCGACTTTTGTAATGATTGGAATATCACTGTTTTTCTGTAAAATACGCAAAAAGGAAGAACTTTCTTTTTTTAATCCCAAAAGTCTTACATACGCAGGAGAGACAGCAGGCAAATCAGAGGGAATATTTAATAATACATGGAGCAAAGCCCGGCAAATGCGGGTGTAAGTCAGCTCTTTTGTTTTTAATTGCTCTGCAAATTTTGTAAAGGTTTCAAAGGTATTCAGATGGTGATAAATCCGTCTGGCTAAATCAGGGGACATATCGGAAAAAGCACACAGACTTTCCGGTGTGTTTTTCATCAGTTCATATTTTAAAAGTACCGAGAAATCATTTTCTGTGAGGAAAGCTTCTTTTTCCAATACAGAGCACAGGTAATCCTTTACAGCAGGAGGCTGCGCATCTTTCAAGGTATCAGAAAGGGATTTCTGAGTATTCCAAGTGGCAGCAAGCTCTTTGCGTATGGCGGAAGCGCTGGGATAAGATAAAGACAGAGAAGTCTCATGGTAAGCGCTGCCAATTCTTTTTATGGTAACAGGAACAATACTGCTGTTTTGAGCAGCGAGAGACTTACAGTATTCGATACCTAAAATATTGTTTGGAGTATCTAAAAAATCTTCGGAAAATGGAATGTTCTTCTCTTTCAAATATTCCGTCAATGCTGATTTTCTGGCAGCAGGAAAAGAGAGTCCCTGTTTTAAAAAACTGCGTAACTTTTCTTTATAAAGTTCTGGTTCGTCTGCAAGAAGCGCTCCCAAAAAGCGGCAGGGATCTATTTCGCCGCTTTCGCTTCCAAAGCATAGAAAATCAATGGAATTTAAGGCATTGAAAATAGAAACTGCTCCTGATGAAAAATATTCTGCACTGCCGCAGGCATAAAAGGAAGGAAGCTCGAAAACAATGTCAGCCCCTCCTAAAAGAGCCATAGCTGTTCTTTGGTGTTTTGCGAAAATGGCAGGAGTACCTCGCTGTACAAAATCTCCGCTCATTAAAATAACGGCAATTTCTGCCCCTGTCTTTTCTTTTGCCTGTCGGATCTGATATTCATGTCCTTTGTGAAAAGGATTATATTCTGCGATAATGCCCACTGCTTTTTTCATAAAGTACCTCCGTTTTCTGGTGAATGATACAGTACACTAGTATGTAGTATACAGGAAAAAGCAGAAAACTGACAATAGTTTTCTGTTTTATAAAAATGTTTGGAAAATAATACAAGAATAAGAGAGCTTTTCCGAGAAAATCTAAAAGCTTCTCTTGTTTGTGTTAAAGAAACAGTGTATAATAAAAAATAGAAATGGTCAAAATGACCAGAATTACAGAGCAATCTGTATATAGATTATCTTAAGATATCGGAGGAAGAGAATATGAACGTATTAGTAGTAAACTGCGGAAGTTCATCACTGAAATTCCAGTTAATCAACTCTGAAACAGAGGCAGTAGCAGCAAAAGGATTATGTGAACGTATTGGAATTGACGGAAGATTAGTATATCAGCCAACAGGCGGAGAAAAAGAAGTAACAGAAGCAGCAATGCCTACTCATACTGAAGCAATTAAAATGGTATTAGATGCTTTAGTAAATCCAAATACAGGTGTTTTAAAAAGCTTAGATGAAGTAGAAGCAATCGGACATCGTGTACTTCACGGCGGAGCAAAAATTTCTGACTCCTGCATTATCAACGACGAAGTTATTTCCGTAATCGAAGAATGCTGCGATTTAGGACCTCTGCACAACCCTGCAAACTTAATGGGTATCCGTGCATGTATGGAATTGATGCCGGGCAAACCAAACGTAGCCGTATTTGACACAGCTTTCCATCAGACAATGCCGGAAAAAGCATATATGTATGCAATTCCTTACGAATACTATGATAAATATAAAGTTCGTAAATATGGTTTCCACGGAACATCTCACAGATTTGTATCCAAAGAAACAATCAAATTTTTAGGATTAGATCCTGATAACTCTAAAGTTATCGTAGCTCACTTAGGAAACGGTTCTTCCATCAGTGCAGTTGTAAACGGTAAATGTGTAGATACTTCTATGGGACTTACACCATTGGAAGGTCTTGTTATGGGAACACGTTCCGGTGACTTGGATCCGGCAGTTCTTGACTTTATCTGCAAAAAAGAAAACATTGACGTAACAGAAATGGTAAATATCCTGAACAAAAAATCCGGTTTACTGGGACTTTCCAGAGGGCTTTCCAGTGACTTCCGTGACTTAAACGAAGCAAGAGAACAGGGTAACGAAGATGCAAAACGTGCAGTAGACTGCTTATGTTACAGAATTGTAAAATATATCGGTTCTTATGTAGCAGCTATGAACGGTGTAGATGCCATTGCATTTACAGGCGGTATCGGTGAAAACGCAATTCCTGTACGTGAAGCAGTAGTAAAAAGCTTAGGATACCTTGGAATTACATTGGATGAAGAAGCAAACCAGACAAGAGGAGAGAACAAAATCATCTCTACTCCGGACTCTAAAGTAACAGTAGCAATCGTTCCTACAAATGAAGAATTAGCTATTTGTCAGGAAACTGCCGAATTAGTTTCAAAATAATGGTTGACAAACTGTAAATCCCTATGTATAATTTACAAGGTGTGATTAGGAGACTATTATGCTAATTGATTTATCAGAAATTTTATCCATAGAAGGAAAGACACAGGTTGTTGAAGCACCTGTTTCCATGGATTTCTTTCAATCAAAGCTGGGAAGTTTCCCGGTTATTGAAAAAAAGCCAATCTGTGTGACTTTAGTCAATACAGGTAAGAAGGTTGTCAAAATAGAGGCAAAGGGCAGAATTGTTCTTGCGCTACCTTGCGATAAGTGCTTAAAGGATGTTCCCACTGAATTTGAGGTTGACATATCGGAAGAAATTGACATGAAGGCTTCGAGGGAAGACAGGATAAAAGACTTAGATGAAATTAATTATGTCACAGGTTGCAGCCTGGACGTAGAGCAGTTAGTGCATAATGAGATTTTAATCCATTGGCCTTTAAGGGTTCTATGTAAAGAGGACTGCCGGGGAATTTGCCCCAAATGCGGCAAAGATTTGAATGAAGGTTCATGCGAATGTGACCAGACAAGTCCAGATCCCCGAATGGCGGTAATCAGTGATATATTTAGCAAATTTAAGGAGGTGTAACCTATGTCTATATGTCCAAAAAATAAATCTTCTAAAGCAAGAAGAGATAAAAGACGTGCAAACTGGAAAATGAGTGCTCCAAACTTAGTAAAATGCAGCAAATGTGGTGCTTTAATGATGCCTCATAGAGTTTGCCGTGCATGCGGAAGCTACAATAAAAAAGAAATTATTAAAACAGAGGAAGCATAAGATTTCCTGTAAGATAGAGGGTTGTGATTTATTTCACTGCCCTCTATTTTGTGTTTAGAGAGAGTAAAAAAGAGACTGTTTTATTAAGCAACAAATATTTTTTGTTTGTACTTAAGGAAACAGTCTTTTTTTCTATGAATTTATAAAAGTATTCGAGGTGCATTGGTGGAACTGCGGGGGAACAGCTCTACCGGAATTGTGATTTTCTGTATGGGATAATCAGGATTATTCACAGACTCTGTAAATATGTGTCCGATTTCCTGTCCCATGCGTGTGAAGTCTTGACCGATGGTGGTGATATTCAGATTGCGAATGGCGTCATCATTATCAAATCCGCAAAGGCTGATGTCTTCGGGAATACGAATGTCCATAGCTTTACAGGTCATGGACAGCAGTTGTGCAACACGGTCATTCTCGGCAATAATCGCCGTCGTTCCTGCCTGATATAAACTGCGTAAGGTATCCTGAAGGGAATTGCTGTTTGAGGCAAAGCAGTCTTCTTCTGTAAGCTTATGAGGATAATAGACAAAATTGGAAGAATTTGGCTGAATACCTCCTTCATGTAAAGCATGAAGAAATCCGGCAAAGCGGTTTCGGACAGTTGAAGTTTCTTCCAATGGTGCAGTTGTAAAAAATGTGATGTTGCGATGTCCCAACTGAATGAGGTGTTCGCCTAATAATCTTCCGCCCTCAAAGTTGTCTGAAACAATATTATGAATATAGGGACAATCGGTTGTCTTATCGATTACAATAATCGGTATATTCATAAAAACAAATTCATTGAGAAGCTCCAGATGAATTTTATCTCTCTCAGGATAGTAAATGAGTCCGGAAAGATTTTGTGAGAGGAGAAGACGCAAATTAGACTTTTCCTTTGCACCGGATACATAAATGCTCATAATACATCCGTTAGCATTTAAGGTATTATTTACCACCTCAACAGTCTTAAACATTCCTCCTTTTGTGATGTCAAAAGGAAGGAGGAAAGATACCATTTTTGAAGTGATATGCTTTGGCGGCGTAAGGCGGTTTAAATTATTTGCTGCATTTGGAGCGACGAAGCTGCCTACACCTCGTTTTCGATATAAAACACCCATTTGTTCTAAATCTGTCAGCGCATGCTTGGCTGTAATTCGACTGACTTGATATTGCTCGGATAATTGTTTCTCTGTACAGAGGGGTTCTGAATAAGAAAAATCGTTTTTGCGAATTTGAGCAAGAATGTCTTCTTTTATTCTTTCATATTTTGGTTTACTTGAATTTCCTTGTTTCATAAATTTCCATCTTTCTGAAAATGTATTGGTTAATTTGTTCTATTCTTATTTTATAATATCCGGTTTGATATGTCAAATTCTATATTTATATTGACAAATTTCCATGGAAAAGTTAATATATGATATATCAAATACAATAGAAACTATCATGTGAGAAAATATGAAAAGGTGGTAAATGAGATGAAAACAACAGTACATATTATTTCACATTCTCATTGGGACAGAGAATGGTACATGGCATTTGAAAAACACAGAATGAAGCTGGTGGATTTGTTGGATACAGCATCCGATTTGCTGGAAAATGACGAAAATTATCGCAGCTTCCACATGGACGGATATACTGCTGCGTATGATGATTATCTGGAAATCAAACCGGAACAGCAGGAGAGAATTAAAAAATTAGTTAAAGAAGGAAAGCTTACAGCAGGACCTTGGTATGTGTTACAGGATGAATTCCTGACAAGCGGAGAGGCTTGTGTTCGAAACTTATTAACAGGTCGCAAAGAAGCGCTGAAATTAGGAAAATTATGTCCAATCGGATATTTTCCGGACGCTTTTGGAAATGCAGGACAGATGCCACAGGTGCTTGCACAGGCAGGCATGGAAGCAGTTGCTTTTGGACGTGGAGTAAAATCCATTGGTTTTAATAACGAAACTTTGGAAAAAGGAACTTACGAAACTGCATATTCCGAAATTAACTGGCAGTCACCGGACGGAAGCACATTATTGGGTATTTTATTCCCAAACTGGTATAATAACGGAATGGAAATTCCTGTTGAGCCGGAAGAAGCGAAGAAATTCTGGGATAAGAAGCTTGCAGACGTAAGACAATATGCAGGAACCAGCCATCTCCTCTTTATGAATGGATGTGACCATCAGCCGGTACAGAAGGACTTGTCACAGGCTATTGAAACAGCCAGAAAATTATATCCGGAAATTGAATTTATCCATTCTGATTTTGAAACTTATGTAAAAGCCGTAAAAGAAGAACTTGGGGAAAATATTTCTGTTGTAAAAGGAGAATTAACAAGTCAGGAAACAGACGGACGTTTTACACTGGTGAATACCGCTTCCAACAGAGTTGACTTAAAACTGTTAAACAGAAAGGGCGAAACAGCGTTGGAACGTAAGGCAGAACCGGCAGCAGTTTTGGCAGGACTGGCAGGAAAGAAATATCCGAAGGAGCTCTTAGAATATAGCTGGAAGGTTCTGATGCAGAACCACCCACACGACAGTATTTGCAGTTGCAATGTAGATGAAGTAAATGATGAAGTAGCCATTCGTTTTGTAAAGAGCAGACAGGTAGCAGAGCAGTTGTGCAAAGAAAGTATGGAATATTTGGCAGAGCAGATAGATACCTCAAATCTGAGCAGCGAAAACGGAAAGGTACTTCCATTTGCAGTATACAACTTTACCGGTTGGGACAAGACAGATGTGGTAAGCGTTGTATTAGACGTAGACAGATGCTTTGAGAATATTCAGGAAAAAGCTTACTGGGAAATGCAGAATATGGAATTGCCTGTATTTGTATTAAAAGATATGAACGGCAATACCGTAGAAGCTAAGATGGAAGATATTGGCACAGCCTTTGACTATTTACTTCCTGATGATAAGTTCCGCCAGCCTTATATGGCAAGACAGGTTCGTGTGACTTTTGAAGCAAAAGACGTTCCGGCAATGGGATACCGTGTATATCATTTGGAGGAAACAGCGGCAGAACAGACAGATGATAAAAAGACATTGATTAGCGGCAGCAATACAATGGAAAATGAAAATATCCGTGTGAAAATTCACGAAGACGGAAGCTATACACTTACAAATTTAAAAACAGGACGTGTATATTCCCAGATTGGATATTATGAAGATACCGGTGATATCGGAAACGAATACATTTATGTGCAGGATACAAACGGTCAGGCGATTACAACACAGAATAAACCGGCAAAAATCACTCTTACAGAAGATACTCCATTCTGTGCAAAATATCATATCTGCCAGAGCATAGAAGTACCGGAAAGCGCTGCAAAAGAATTGGAAATTGCGCAGAAATCCTTCCAAGAGTGCTATAACCGCCATATCGGCCGCAGCGATAAAATGGTTGAACTGGCAATCGAAACAGAGCTTACTTTGGAGAAATCCGCTAAGAGTTTGAAAGTGCAGACAACAATCCATAATACAGCAAAAGACCACAGAGTACGTGTTGTAATTCCAACGGGCTTGAAAGCAGATACACATTTTGCAGACTCTGCTTTTGAAGTAGTGGAAAGAAACAACCGTCACAGTAAACAGTGGGAAAATCCAAGTGGCTGTGACCGTCAGCAGAGCTTTGTGGCAATACAGGGTGAAAAAGATGGTATGTTGATTGCCAATCATGGTCTTTATGAGTATGAGGTACTGCCGGATATGGAAAACGCCATTGCAGTTACACTTCTTCGTTGCATCGGAGAACTGGGAGACTGGGGATATTTCCCGACTCCAAAGGCACAGATGCAGGGAACTTATACACTTTCTTATGAAATTCTGCCATTTGCAGATGGAGAAAAATTAAATGCTTATACGTTGGGATATCAGTTCCAGAATGAACTGATGGCAGTTCCTACAAGTATCCATGCAGGTGCTTATCCACAGGAAAAAGGCTTCTTTAACTGGATAGGAGAAGGAGTAAACTTCAGTGGATTGAAACAGCAGGAGGATGGTTCTGACATTATGGTTCGTTTTGTAAATGTTACAGAATTACCTCGTGAAATCCAAATTCAGAAACAGAATTGGATGGAAAACATGTATAAGAGTAATGTCATTGAGGAAGAAAAAGAAGGTCTGGAAGTAAGCGAAGACGGAATGTATCATGTGGTATTGAAACCATTTGAAATTCTGACTTTAGGTATAAAATAGAAGATATAAGCCTTAATGGATAAGAAGGGGGCTGTTGCATTAAGTAGAAAATCGCTTAATGTAACAGCTTTTCCTTTTTACAGTAACTCCATATTGATGCTTTTGGGGGTAAAACCATATTTTGTATACAATTCCATGGCGGGAAGATTTTTGGCATTTACCTGTAATTCTAATCCGTCGTACTGTAAATCTTTATAGAGACGGACAAGGTAATCTAAAAGCTGATGTCCAAAACCGTTTCCACGTTCCTTTTCATCCACAGCTAAGGCGTCAATGAATAACACTTTTCTGTCCTGCATAGGTCCGCCGGATATGTTTCGTGTAAGATAAATCATTATACCTATAACAGAGCCTTCTTTTTCCAATACCACAATTTCTTCGTTTTTAATATGTTCAAGAAATCGTTCCTCTGATAAGACCACAGAGCAATGCTTATAAATATCAGGTCTCCAGTTTGCATGCAGGATATGAACCTGCTGCATAAGTTGCTCAACTTGCTGGTAATCTAAAGCGTTGGCTTTACGGATACTCGTATTCATCAGTTGTGTCCTCCTTATAAAAAGCTATGATGCCTAAGTATAGCACAAATAAAATAGTTCTGTTTATAAATATTAAAAATAAATAAAATTTTTATTGCTTTTTTTGTCTGTATCGATTATTATGGTTAAGTAAGAAAAAACTGCAGAGTAGATTTGTATGCGTAAAGTGCCCTCCGGATAGAGAGTTGCTGGAAGGACGAAAAGGTAAATCTTACGGTGTACAAACTCGCATCTCGCTGCAACAGAAGATAAGGCTGAGATTATCTCCTATTGTGGTAGTTTTGATGAAGGAGGTATTTTTTTTATGTTCAAAAATAATTCAAAAGAGAACATTTTTTTATCTTCAGCAAAAGAGCTGAAGAAGGTTCAGGCATTATCTGTATGTGCCATGTTTGCAGCTTTATCTTTAATTTTAAATCAGGTGGCGTCCATTACCATTGGACCATATATTAAAATCGGTTTTTCCGGAATTCCAAATCAGTTGGCAGATTATTTATTCGGTCCTGTTACCGGTGGTCTGTTTGCGGGAATTTTGGATGTGGTAAAATATTTTATGAAGCCTGATGGACCGTTTTTCTTTGGTTTTACTTTTAACGCAATTTTAGCATCTCTCATTTATGGTTGTTTCTATTATAAGAAGAAATTAACGTTAAAGAGAGTATTAGCTGCAAAATTTGTTGTATTTTTAGTAGTAAACGTTATTTTAAGTACATTGTGGCTGGATATGCTTTACGGAAAAGGATTTCTTGCATTACTGCCTATGCGTGCGTTAAAGAATGTAATTATGTGGCCGATTGACTCTTTTATCTTCTTTAGTATTACAAAGGTAATTGAGCAGACAGGAGTATTCAGACCGTTAAAAAGAACTGCATAAAGATAAATATAGAGGGATTACGCAGACAGCCATGCGTAGTCCTTTTTTTCTATAATTTGTATTGCGTAATATTCTCCCAATTTTCAGGAAAACCCATGAAGCTGTATAAGCTAGAACGACAGATGCGTGTTGAAGTATATAGATAATGGTTAATACATTTCGTGAGCTCTTTTTTATAAAATAAAAAAGGAGGGCCCGCAGGTCCTCCCGCGGCCTCAGACCTCGCAAGGTTTCTGAAACCTGATCACTAAAATACAACTTACCATAAAAGGAATGAAAAATCAAGATAGAAAATAAGAGATTTTTAACTGCCGATTAAATTTCTTGTCTCAAAATTAAATCACAGTTAATTGTGCCGATAACCTTCCCTTGTTATAATATTCAAAAGAGAAAATTTAATATGAGGTATAGGTCTATGAAAATAAATGAAACTATCCGACAGAGACGCATAGAGAGAAATTTAACGCAGGAGCAGGTGGCGCACTATTTGGGCGTTACAGCTCCCGCAGTCAATAAATGGGAGAAAGGAACTTCTTATCCGGACATCACCATTTTACCTGCATTGGCAAGAATTTTAGAAACGGATTTAAACACATTATTATCCTTTAAAGAGGAACTGACGGAGCAAGAAATCGCAATTTTCTTAAACACTCTATCAGAGCTGCTGGAAAAAGAAGGCTTTTTAAAAGTTTATGAAATTGCTATGGAGAAAATCAGAGAATATCCCGTATGCTATCCCTTAATATTAAATGTGGCGATGTTTTTAGAAGGAGCAGGGATGTACAGCAAGGAAGGCAGAAAAGATTTAGAAACATACGGAAAAGAAATCGAAGCCTTATATCATCGGGTATTAAATAGTCCAAACCAGAACGAAAAGAACACGGCTCAGTGCATGTTGATTTCCAAATATATTGAACGAAAAGAATACGAAAAAGCAGAAGAAATGCTCCAAACTCTGCCGGAGAAGAATGCTGTGGACAAAAAACAGTTGCAAATAAAGCTTTTTCGTTCCTGCGGAAGATTAGAGGAAGCCGCCAAATTAGAAGAAGAAAAATTATTTTCATCTGTCAATGAAGTGCAGAATATCTTAATGGTAATGCTGGAGCTTGCACTGGAGCAAGGTCGGACAGAGGATGCCGAATATTTTGCAGAAGTGTCAAAACAGGCAGCCAAATTGTTTGATTTATGGGAATATTATTCTTACGCAGCGCATTTTCAATTATATTTGTCTCAGAAGGATAAAGTGAAATGTTTGAAGATATTGCTTCCTATGATGAAATCTCTGACAAAGAACTGGGAAATCAACAAGTCTCCGTTGTATCGCCATATCAAAACGAAGAAAACAGAAAAGGGCTTTGGGCTGAAATTGAAAAAAGTGCTTGTTCAGGGAATATGTGAAGATGAGGAAGCATCTTTTCTGAAAGAAGGCAAAGAAGTAGAGGAGCTTTTAAAAAATGTGGAAGCAGATGCGAAAATGTAATATTTATGTAATATTTAGAAAGAAAAACTTGCGATTTTTATAAAAATAAGTTAATATAGGAGACGCAGAGAGTTATTTGTCTAAGGAGGAAGAAACAGTGAAGAACAAATGGCTGAAAAAAGGAATGGTTGTCTTAACGATTGGATGTATGGCGCTTCCTATGACCGGTTGTAAAGCTGAAAAAATATTCGATAAAGTATTAGAAAAATCCGACTCAAAGAAAGAAGAAAATAAAGAGGCGGAGAAAAAGGAGGCAGAACCGGAAGTGCCGGTGGAAAAACCACAGTGGACAACAAATTTAAGCGGTTCTGTTACTTACACAAAGGATACAGAAGCAGAAGCGCTTCAGGTAGAGGCAACAGCTTCCGACAATGGAGCAATCTCCTATCAGTGGTATAAGAGTTTAACCAATACCAACGGCGGCGGTACAGTTATCGAAGGAGAAACCTCCAGTAGCTTTACACCGCCTACCAACGAAGTAGGTACGGTTTATTATTATGTGGTTGCCATCAATACCATTGGAAGTTCTACAAACAGAGTAACCAGTGAGACAATGGAAGTAATTGTATCAGAAGCAGCTCCGGAAGAAGCACCGACAGAGGAGACAACTCCGGAAGAAACACCGACAGAGGATGCAGGAGCTCCAGATGAAACAGCAGAGGGAGCGGCAGCCGAAGGAAGCGAAACAACAGAGGAAACTACACCACCGGAGGAGCAGCCGACAGAATAATTTAAAATTATGATGTTTTCAAGGATTCTCTTAGGAGAGTCCTTGCATTTTTTATAGATGTTTAGTAAAATCATGTTAGATATAACAGGAGGCACAACATGGAAGAAATGATAAAGGTGGCTGTGGATGCCATGGGCGGTGATTATGCTCCTTCCGAAGCGATTAAAGGTGCGGTAGCTGCTGTAAAGGAAAAGGACAATGTGGAAGCTTATTTAGTGGGTAAACAGGAAATTCTGGAGAGAGAATTAGCATCCTGTACCTATCCCAAGGAAAGAATTCACATTGTAGGAGCAAGCGAGGTTATTGAAACAGGAGAACCGCCGGTAGCCGCTATCCGTGGAAAGAAAAATTCCTCTATTGTAGTAGGAATGAAGCTGGTAAGGCAGGGCGAGGCAGATGCTTTTGTATCTGCGGGAAGCTCAGGCGCTATACTGGTAGGAGGTACTACAATCGTAGGAAGAATTAAAGGTGTGGAGAGAGCGCCGTTAGCTCCCCTTATCCCAACGAAAGACGGGGTATCCTTACTTATTGACTGTGGAGCAAATGTAGATGCAAGGGCTTCTCATTTGGTACAGTTTGCCCGTATGGGTTCTATTTATATGGAGCATGTTATGGGTGTGAAAAATCCCAGAGTGGGAATTGTGAATATTGGTGTAGAAGAAGAAAAGGGAAATGCTCTGGTAAAAGAAACCTATCCTTTGCTGAAGGAGTGTAAGGACATTAACTTTATCGGCAGCATTGAGGCAAGAGAAATTCCGGCAGGGGCAGCAGATGTTATTGTATCGGAAGCCTTTGTGGGAAATGTGATTTTAAAGCTGTATGAAGGTCTGGGGGCTACTTTGATATCTAAAATCAAAGGAAGTATGATGTCCAGCTTCCGCAGTAAAATGGGGGCGCTTCTTGTAAAGCCTGCCATGAAAAAAACACTGAAATCCTTTGATGCCAGCCAGTACGGCGGCGCACCGCTTTTAGGCTTAAAAGGTCTGGTAGTAAAGTGCCATGGCAATTCCAAGGAAACAGAGTTTAAAAATGCCATTATTCAGTGTATTTCATTTAAAGAACAGCGTATCAGCCAGCGTATAGGTGAAAATCTGGTTGCTGTACAAGAGAAAAAAGAGGAGATTTAGGAGGATATATCATGGAATTGGAAAAATTACAGAAGATAATAGCAGAGGTTTTAAATGTGGATACAGAGGAAGTAACTTGGGATACCACATTTGTAGATGATTTGGGTGCCGACTCTCTGGATATTTTCCAAATTGTGATGGGTATCGAGGAAGAATTTGATATTGAAATCCCAACAGAAGAAGTAGAGCAGATTGTTTCTGTCGGAGATGCAGTAGAACAGATTAAGCGTTTAATCGGATAAAAACGAAATGTCTTCCCGCAAAATCAGAAGTATTCTGATAAAGGGAGGACATTTTTGTATCATAAAGAAAGAGAATAAAGGAGCAGATATGAAGAATTCAAAGAAATTTTTAGAGCTGGAGAAGAAAATCGGATATGAATTTGAAAATTTTGACCTTTTAGTCAATGCACTGACTCACAGCTCTTATGCAAATGAACACCATATTGCTTATAAGGGAAATAATGAGAGACTGGAATTTTTGGGAGATGCGGTATTGGAGCTGACTTCCAGTGAATTTTTATTTTACCAATATGCAGATTTACCGGAAGGAAAACTGACAAAAAAACGTGCCAGTATTGTATGTGAGCCTACTCTTGCCCTCTGTGCAAAGGAAATTTCCTTAGGAGATTATTTGCTTTTAGGCAAAGGGGAAGAAGCAACAGGAGGCAGAAACAGAAATTCCATTATTTCAGACGCAATGGAAGCCCTGATTGGCGCAATTTATCTGGACGGCGGTTTTGCTAATGCAAAAGAGTTTGTTCATAAATATATTTTAAATGACATTGAGAACAAACAGCTCTTTTATGATAGCAAGACTACACTTCAGGAAATTGTACAAGCACAGTATGAAGATGACGTACAATATGTATTGGTAAAGGAAGAAGGGCCGGATCACAATAAATCCTTTTATGTGGAAGCGCTTCTGGGTGACAAAAAACTGGGAGAAGGCTGCGGACACACCAAGAAGGCGGCAGAGCAGCAGGCAGCTTACTGCGCCATTAAAAAGCTGAGAGATGAAAAGGGAGACTTATGTATTTAAAGAGTATTGAGGTGCAGGGCTTTAAGTCTTTTGCCAATAAAATTACATTTGAATTTCATAACGGAATTACGGGAATTGTAGGCCCAAACGGAAGCGGGAAAAGTAATGTAGGCGATGCGGTGCGCTGGGTTTTAGGTGAGCAAAGCGCCAAACAGCTTCGAGGAGGCAACATGCAGGACGTTATCTTTTCGGGAACAGAGACGAGAAAACCGTTAGGGTTTGCCTATGTGGCGATTACGCTGGATAACAGCGACCACAAATTACCCATTGATTATCAGGAAGTGACGATTGCCCGAAGGCTGTACCGTTCGGGGGAAAGTGAATATCTTTTAAACGGAACCTCCTGTCGCTTAAAAGATGTGAATGAGCTTTTTTACGATACAGGTATTGGAAAAGAAGGCTATTCCATTATCGGACAGGGACAGATTGATAAAATATTAAGCGGAAAGCCGGAAGAAAGACGAGAGCTTTTTGACGAAGCGGCAGGAATTGTAAAGTTTAAAAGAAGAAAGAATACCGCCATTAAAAAGCTGGAGGAAGAACAGCAAAATCTTACCCGTGTCAATGATATTTTATCAGAGCTTACAAGGCAATTAGCGCCTTTGGAGAAGCAGGCAGAGACGGCTAAGGTGTATCTGAAGAAAAAGGAAGCCTTAAAGCAACTGGATATCCAGATGTTTCTAGTGGAAATGGCAAGAATTCGGGAGCAGTTAAAGGCTGTGGAGGAGAAATACGAGATTGCTCAGTCTGATTTGGAAGAAACCTGTAAAAGCTTTGATGTGACCAAGACAGAATATGAAAATTTGGAAAAAGAGCTGGAAACGCTGGAAGAAGAAATTCAGAAGTCCAGAGAGCAGTCCACACAGAAAACCCTAGAAAAACAAAATTTGGAAAACCAAATTCACTTGTTGCAGGAGCAAATTCATTCTGCAAAGCAAAATGAAACGCAGTATCAGGAAAGAGCCCTTGCTTTAGAGGGGGATATCGATAAGAGAAAGAAAGAAGAACAGGGCTATCTGGAAGAAAAATCTCAATTAGAGGAAAAGGCGGCAGAATTTTCAAAGGTTCAGTCTCAGGCACAGGAAGCATTTAAGGCGATTGCCATTGAAATTCACAATTTAGAAGAAGCCATTGAAAGCGGAAAAAATGAGATTATTGAAATTTTAAATCAAAGGGCTTCTATTAAAGGAAAATTACAGCGTTATGACACCATGATGGAGCAGATTTCTATTCGGAAGGTTGCTTTAAATCAGAGAAATTTAACCTTGCGAAGTGAGGCTGCACAGTTAGATGCTTCTGAAGAACAGTATAAAGTACAGAAGCAGGAAATTGAAGAAACCATTGAAAAGCTTATTCGTCAGGGCAACCGCTGTGAAGACCAGATTAAAAAATATCAGGCAGAAATTTCAAGAGCGACACAGCAGTTGGAAAATGAAAAGACTGCTTATCACAGAGAAGCTTCCAGATTGGAGTCTTTGAAGAATATTACGGAGCGTTATGACGGCTATGGAAACAGTATCCGTCGTGTTATGGAGCATAAGAAAAATGTTTCCGGAATTAAAGGCGTTGTGGCAGACCTTTTAAAAGTAGAAAAAAATTATGAGACAGCCATTGAAACGGCTTTGGGAGGCAGTATTCAAAATATTGTTACAGACAATGAGAATACAGCCAAGGGAATGATTGAATTTCTGAAGAAAAACAAATATGGTCGTGCGACTTTTCTTCCTCTTACAAGTATGAAGAACAAAAAGACCTTTAATAATCCGGCAGCATTAAAAGAGCCGGGAGTAATCGGCGTTGCCAGTGATTTGGTTCAGGTGGAGGCTGAGTATGAAGGTCTGGCAAATTATCTTCTGGGAAGAACTTTGGTAGTAGACCACATTGACCATGGAATTGCTATTGCAAAGAAATACCAGTACACCATTCGTATGGTTACCATAGAGGGAGAGTCCTTAAATCCCGGCGGTTCTCTGACCGGTGGTGCGTTTAAGAACAACAGCAATCTTCTGGGAAGACGAAGGGAAATTGATGAGCTTCACGGAAATGTAGAAAAGCTGAAGTTGAATATTGAAAAATTACAGACGGCATTGGAAGAATACCGCAATAAACGGAACCACTTCCGTGACGAGGCTGCCCGTATGCAGGAAAGCTTGCAGGAGCAGTATATTCAGGAAAATACGGTGCAGATGAACTTAAATTCCATGTCAGATAAAAGAGCAGAGATTAAGCAGGGATATGAGAATTTAAAAAGAGAAAGTGCAGAGCTTGAAAAGCAGGCAAAAGAAATCGAGGAAAACAGCCAATCCATCCAATTAGAAATGGAGGCCAGCGCAAGGCAGGAGGCAGAACTGGAAAAATCCATTAATGAAAAGCAGGAAGAATTGGAAAGTAAGAAAAAGCAGGAGACGGATATTTCCAAGGAACTGGAAAAAAGTCAGTTAGAGGGAGCAGGAATTACTTCCAGAAAAGGCTTTATTCAGGAAAATTTAAGACGTATTAAGGAAGAACTGGAAAATCTTACGAACCAGAAAGAAACTCTTTTTGCAGGAATGGAAGAAGGCAAAGCGGAAGCCTTGAAAAAAGAAGCGGACATTGAGAAAATCCGTCAGGAAATAGCACTTGCAGCAAAAGAGGAAGAAGAAGATAAAGAAAAATTGCAGGAAGCTCTTTCCCAAAAAGAGAAAATGACACAGGAGCATAAGGCGTTTTTCTCAAAGAGAGATGAATTATCTGCAAAAATGAATTTGCTGGATAAGGAAAGCTATCGTTTGCTGGGACAGAAGGAAAAGCTGGAAGAAAATCAGGAAACGCAGGTAAACTATATGTGGGAGGAATATGAGATTACATATAGTCAGGCGCTGATTGATATGCCGGATGAATTACAGGAAAGAGCAGAGATAAAAAGTGCAATTTCCAATATGAGAAGCGAAATCAGGCAGTTGGGAAATGTCAATGTCAATGCCATTGAGGAATATAAAGAGTTGTCGGAGCGTCACACTTTTATGAAGACGCAGCATGATGATTTGGTACAGGCAGAGGAAACCCTGCAAGGAATTATCAATGAGCTGGATACCGGAATGCGCCGTCAGTTTGAAGAGAAATTCGGACAAATCCGTGTGGAATTTGACAAGGCATTTAAGGAGCTTTTCGGAGGTGGAAAAGGTACGCTGGAGCTTGATGAGGAAGAAGATATTCTGGAGGCGGGAATTCGGATTATTTCTCAGCCGCCGGGAAAGAAATTACAGAATATGATGCAGCTTTCCGGTGGAGAAAAGGCGTTGACGGCTATTGCTCTTTTGTTCGCCATCCAAAATCTGAAGCCATCTCCATTCTGCCTGCTGGATGAAATCGAGGCGGCTCTTGACGACTCTAATGTTACAAGGTATGCAAAATATCTTCATAAGTTGACAAAGAATACACAGTTTATTATTATAACACATAGAAGGGGCACGATGACAGCGGCAGACCGTTTGTACGGTATTACTATGCAGGAAAAAGGTGTGTCAACGCTGGTATCCGTAGACCTTATTGAAAATGACTTGGATAAGTAGGAGGTAAGAATGGCAGAAGGAAAAGAAAAAAAAGGATTTTTTAAACGACTGGTAGAGGGACTTTCCAAAACAAGAGAAAATATTGTTTCCGGAATTGACTCTATTTTTAGCGGATATTCCAGCATTGATGATGATTTTTACGAAGAAATAGAAGAAATTTTAGTAATGGGCGACCTTGGTATCAATACCACAACTGCTATTATTGAGCGATTAAAGGAACAGGTGTCAAAACAGCATATCAAAGAACCTATGGAATGTAAAAAGCTTCTTATGGACAGTATTAAGGAGCAGATGCAGGTAGAAGAAACCGCTTATGAATTTGAAAACCGCAAATCCGTTATTCTGGTAATCGGTGTCAACGGAGTGGGAAAGACTACTTCTGTTGGAAAACTGGCAGGAAAGCTGAAAGGACAGGGCAAAAAAGTCATTATGGCGGCAGCAGATACCTTCCGTGCAGCAGCAGGTGAGCAGCTTGTTCAGTGGGCGAACAGAGCAGGGGTGGAGCTTATCGGCGGTCAGGACGGAGCAGATCCGGCTTCCGTAGTATATGATGCCATTGCAGCCACAAAAGCCAGAAATGCAGATGTTTTAATTTGTGATACGGCAGGAAGACTTCACAATAAGAAAAATCTTATGGAGGAGCTTCGCAAGATTTATCGCATTATTGAGAAGGAATATCCGGAAGCATATCTGGAAACACTGGTAGTTTTAGACGGCACAACAGGACAGAATGCACTTGCACAGGCACGTCAGTTTAACGAAGTGGCAAATGTTACGGGAATTATTCTTACAAAGCTGGATGGTACGGCAAAAGGCGGTATTGCAGTGGCAATTCAGTCAGAATTAGACATTCCGGTAAAATATATCGGAGTGGGTGAAGGCATTGATGATTTGCAGAAATTTAATTCCGATGAATTTGTAAATGCCCTGTTTAATATGGAAAACAATACACAAGAAAATTAAAAGAGAGTGGGGAGATGCACATGCTTACATTAGAAAAATTTGAAGAGGCCTCAGAAGTAGTAAAACAGGTAACACAGGAAACAAAGCTTGTATACAGTGATTATTTCAGCAAAAGTACAGGAAACAAGGTTTATTTAAAACCGGAAAATATGCAGGTGACAGGAGCTTATAAAATCAGAGGAGCTTATTACAAAATCAGCACTCTTTCAGAGGAAGAAAGAGCAAAAGGCTTGATTACGGCATCTGCGGGAAATCACGCACAGGGCGTGGCTTATGCCGCAAAGGCTTTTGGAGCAAAAGCAGTTATTGTAATGCCAACAACCACACCGCTGATTAAAGTGGAGAGAACAAAAAGCTACGGAGCAGAAGTCATTCTTCACGGAGATGTGTATGATGAAGCATGTGCCCACGCTTATGAGCTGGCAGAAAAGCATGGCTATACTTTTATCCATCCTTTTGATGACCCTGCTGTGGCAACCGGTCAGGGAACCATTGCCATGGAAATTATCAAGGAGCTGCCTCTGGTAGATTATGTTTTAGTGCCGATTGGAGGAGGCGGTCTGGCAACAGGTGTTTCCACTTTGGTAAAACTTTTAAATCCTAATATTAAAGTTATCGGAGTAGAGCCGGAAGGCGCAAACTGTATGCAGGCATCTATTTTAAATGGTGAAGTTATGACACTGCCTACGGTGAACACCATTGCAGACGGTACAGCAGTAAAACGTCCGGGCGAGAAAATTTTCCCGTATATTCAGAAAAATGTAGATGAAATTATCACAGTAAGAGATGAAGAGCTGGTTGTTGCCTTTTTGGATATGGTAGAAAACCACAAGATGATTGTAGAAAACTCAGGACTTCTTACGGTGGCAGCGTTAAAGCATTTGAAATTCCAGAATAAAAAGGTAGTGTCCATTTTAAGCGGCGGAAACATGGACGTCATTACTATGGCATCTGTGGTACAAAACGGACTCATTGCCAGAGACAGAATTTTCACTGTTTCTGTACTTCTTCCGGATAAACCGGGCGAACTGGTGCGTGTAGCGGCTGTAATTGCAAAACATCAAGGAAATGTCATTAAACTGGAGCACAATCAGTTTGTAAGCACCAACAGAACAGCGGCAGTGGAATTAAAAATTACTTTGGAAGCTTTTGGCACAGAGCATAAGCAGGAAATTATGAAAGCACTGGAGGAAGAAGGATATCGTCCGAAACTGAAAATGGCAAGCTTATAATCCTTTCAGAGAAGGTAAAGGGGGTATTTCAATGAAGAAAGATAAGATTTTAACGTATTCTATGATTGGATTTTATTGTCTTTGGTGTATGTTGGAAATATATATGATATTTTCAGGCACTCGATTAAGTGGTCAGAGCGTATCAGAAAATACGATGCAGATACGAATGGGACTATATAATGTAAAAAATGTATTGGGATATGCCCTTGCTTTTGCTTTTGCACTGGATTGCTGGTATTTTGGGTTTTATAAAACAAAATCCACGAAAGCGCTGTTTCTGAAAATACTGAAAAACATGACAGTTTTATTGGCATTATACGTTGTAATAACCGGAATTGCAAGTTTTATCAATTCGGGAATAGGCGGTTATATGAACTATTTTGAACCTCTTTATTTGGTAATTAGCGTTACAATTATGAGCTTTCTTGTGGGAACTTATTTAAAAACCATTAAAAAATATTAGTGCGGAAACTTATTAGCTAATATGCTAAGAGGGTGAGCAGATGAAAAAGTTAAAAGATATTTGTTTAACAATTATTATTGTATTAGCTGCTTTATGGGGTACTATGTTTCTCACAGATTATTTTCGATGTTCTTCCTTTGAAGAACCGATATTTGTTGTCCCAAAGGATATTATTGATGAAAACGGTTCAGGAACATATCAAGGTTTGGGATATACTGTTGAGATTGAAAAGTATAATCATGAAGTATATGGGAAGGGCATACTGTCAATAGATATGAAGCTGTTTGGCAAAAGAATTCTTAGTGCAATTACATAAGGTACTATTCCGAAGTTATATTAGGGTGAAAGGGGAAAATATGACTTTAGACAATAAATTGAATATCACAGACTCCACAGAATTAGCCAGAATGGAAGAAAAGATAAGTAAGAAAAAAGCGGTTGAATTATTTGGAAATGGATATCTGGATAATTATGAAGCAGGAACATTTCAGATGCTTGCTGCCATTCACAAATATTTATTTGGTGAAATATATGAGTTTGCAGGAAAAATACGAACTGTAAATGTTGCAAAAGGGAATTTTCGATTTGCACCGGTGATGTATTTACAGGCAGCTATTGAGAATATTGAGAAGATGCCACAGTCAACGTTTGATGAAATCATTGAAAAGTATGTGGAGATGAATATAGCGCATCCATTCCGAGAAGGAAATGGCAGAAGCACAAGAATATGGCTTGATTTAATTTTGAAAAAAGAGCTAAATATGGTTATTGACTGGAGTGCTGTTGATAAGGAAGATTATCTGCTTGCGATGGAAAGAAGCCCTGTAAAGGATATTGAAATAAAGTATATCTTAAAGCAGGCTTTGACTGATAAAATAGAAAACAGAGATGTGTACATGAAGGGAATAGACCATAGTTACTATTATGAGGGATATTTCATATATAAAGCAGAAGATTTATAAAAATATATCCTTGTTAAAAGCACAGAAAAATACCAGTAACATTCGTTTAACAGACGTTACTGGTGAAGAGAAAAGTGCAAGGTACTTATGATATTGTCGGAAGACCAAAGAGAGCATATCGAATAAGAAACAGAATAAGGAGATGGACCGGATAGAAAAAGTAAAAGAAATATTTCGGTCCGTTTCCTTTTTTATGATTATAAAGGTTTATCGGAATAAAAGCCAGACACGCTGTTGCTTCCCAATATAACGCCAGACATCCCGCAATGGTTTTTTCCACAGGATAGAAATAAAAAACATATAAAACAAGTATAAGGACAATTCCTTTCCAGTTATAATCTGCATGAAAGAAAAATCCGGTTAAAATTCCAAGGACAGCAGGAATGATACCGAGGATTTCTTTTTTTTCTTTTAAGATTTCTATTGCCCACATAGTCAGAAAACCAATAAGCAAAGTGAACATGACATTTTGATAGGAAAATTCCAATATTTTTCCACGAAAACATAAATCAAAAGGAATTTCTGAGATACAGGCAAACAGGAAAAGACGCAGAGCATATTTTTTTCTGTTGGAGGTATGATAAAAGCCTTCTACAAGGAGAAAGCAGAAGATTGGAAAGGAAATGCGTCCAATCTGCCGAATAAAAAAATCCATTTTTGAAAGAAGAAGGCTGACATCATAAGAAAGCGCTGTGGGAAGTCCCTGATTATAAGCAGAGATTGCACCTTTTTCTAATATAATCGCTCCGATATGGTCTATAAACATGGTAATAAGAGCAATCCATTTTAATGCACCTGAAGTCAGTACAGGTGGAAGTAATTGCTTCTTTGAGAGAGAGAAATTTGCTTTCATAAGAAATCCTTTCCGGTTAGTTTTCATCTATTTTGTGTTGCACTAATTTATAAGTATACCATAAATTGTAATTGTATGAAATAAAATACCTGAATTTTCTTGCAATC